>JACCZL010000206.1 GCA_013695975.1 Chloroflexota bacterium | reverse complement strand
TGGTCTACGGCGTGGTCGGGACCAAGCCGGGCCATATCCTGTACAGCTTCGCCGGCGCCGAGCAACGCGAGTACCCGCCCGGTCGCCTCGAGGTGCCCAACTACGACGACCTGTTCGTCGACGTCGGCGCCGAGAGCGCCGAGGAAGCCCGCGAGATGGGACTGCGGCCGGGCATCGAGATGACCTACGCTCGCGACCTCCAGTGGCTGGGCGACGGGCGGCACGGGCTAGTGACTAGCCGCGCCCTGGACGACCGCGTCGGCTGCCTGGCCCTGCTCGAGACGATGCGAGAGCTGCGCGAGGCGGGCAAGCGGCCCCGCGCCGACGTCTACTTCACCTTCTGCACCCAGGAGGAGATCGGACTACGCGGGGCGATCGTGGCCGGCAGCTACGTCCAGCCGGACGTCTGCATCGGCGTCGACGGGACGATCTCGGCCTCCGGCTTCGGGATCGGGGCCGGCCCTTCGCCGGGCACGTCCGGCGCCGAGGCGCCGAGCTTCCTGGGGGCCGGGGTCGGGATCTCCTACGGCGACCAGAGCGTGCCCGGCCGCGGGCTGATCGGCAACGCCAGGCTCAACACGCTGCTGGTCGACCTGGCCCGGCAGCACGAGATCCCCCATCAGCTCGAGGGCCACGCGACCTACATCACGTCGGACGCGGCAGCGATCCAGTACGCCCGCCGCGGCGGCTGCCCGTCGGTAACCCTCAAGATCCCGATGCGCTACACCCACGGCCCAGTCGAGTCCTGCTCCCTGCGCGACATCAGCGCGACGGCGCGCCTCCTAACCGTGGCGCTGGGAGTGATCGGCGCCGACACCGATTTGAGCTTCGCGTGAGGGCGGGAGGTACGTCTCAGGCCCAAAGGTCGTCGATCGGAATCTCCAGGTCGGGGAACAGCTCCGGCCGAAAGATGCTGCCCGGGCCATACGTTCCGAGCAGGTCGTATCCTTGATCACCCAGGCGGTATGCCTCGAGCACCTGGCTCGCGGGATCGACGATCCAATAGTGAGGGATGCCGGAGGCCGCGTAGCGCCGCATCTTCACGCCACGGTCGCGGCCCTGGGTACTGGGCGACAGGATCTCGACGACCAGATCCGGGGCCCCCTCGACACCACGCTCGACGATGACGCTCGACCGTTCATTCGAGATGTACACCAAGTCCGGCTGGAGTCCGTTCTCCTCGTCGAGGACCACACCGGTGGGCGCCGACACGAGCTTGCCGAGGCGGCGAGCATGGATGTGTTGCCACAAGTATCCGAACAGCGTGCCCGATGCGTTCTGATGGCGCCATGCGGGCGCAGGACTCATGTACAGCTCCCCGTCGATGACCTCATAGCGGTTGCCGTCCTCCGGCATGTCCCAGATGTCGTCGGCCTTGAAGCGGATGCCGCTACGAGCAGCCATGCTACACACTCCCCGTGGATTATAGGGGCTCAGCTCAGGCCAAAGGCCCGGGCCAGGAGCTCGTAGGAGCGAAACCGCGCCCCGAAGTCGTGGGTGATGGTCACGACGACGTACTCGTCAATCCCGTACTCCGCGCCCAGCGCCAGCAGGCGATCTTTGACCGCCTCGGGCGTCCCGACGATCGAGCGGGGCCGGGCGTGCTGGATGATGGCCAGCTCATGCTCGGTGTAGAGGTGGGCTTCGGCCTCCTCGACCGACGGGTACGGGCCGAGCTGGCCGGTGTAGAGCCGCGCGATGAACAGATCGCGGCTCTTCGCCAGCCGCCGCGCCTCGGAGTCGGTTTCGGCACACACCACGAAGACGCCGATACTGGCCCGCGGCTGAGGCAGGTAGGGCGACGGGCGGAAGCTCGCGGCGTAGGCGCGCACGACCTCGGCGCCGCCCTGGCTGTTGATGAAGTGCGCGAACGAAAAGGCCGTGCCGAGGTAGGCCGCGTAGCTGGCGCTCTCGGCGGTCGAGCCGAGCAGCCACAGCTCAGGCGCGGTCGGCCCGGTCGGCATGGCGTGGACGCCGGCAAACGGGTGATCGGGCTCGACGTCGTCGTGGACGAAGCGGAGCAGCTCGGCGATCCGATCGGGGAAGTGTTCGAGTCCCAGGGCGCCGGGGCCGTGCGCTAGCGCCCTGGCGGTCCGCCCATCGCTGCCCGGCGCCCGACCGATGCCGAGGTCGATCCGGCCGGGAAAGAGGGTCTCGAGCACGCGGAAGTTCTCGGCGACCTTGAGCGCGCTGTAGTGGGACAGCATCACGCCGCCCGAACCAACCCGAATCCGCGACGTCCGCGCGGCGACCTGACCGATCAGGACCTCCGGGCTGGAGCCGGCCAGCCCGCCGCTCGAGTGGTGCTCGGCCAGCCAGTAGCGATGGTAGCCCAGGCGGTCCGCCGCCTCGGCGAGCAGGAGCGTCTCGCGGATCGCGTCGGCGCCGCTCCCGCCGCTACGGATCGGCGACTGATCCAGGACGCTCAGCAGGACCACAAGCTCAGAACGTGGCGGTGCTGTCGGCAGTTGCCAGCTCGGTACCGTTCGTGCCAACCAGGACCAGCTTGCGCATCAAGCGCTCCTCCAGATGCCACAGTATAGCCAGGCGTCCTGGGGTGTGCCGGGCTGGTGTTCTGAGGCCCCCATGTGGGGGTGGCGCGATGGGTGAGTAGGCGCTTGGTGGCCCGATCGGGACTGTGAGTACACTGGAGGCAGCGGGGAATGAGGATGGGCAAGTCATGGACCAGGATCGGGCGCTGACGGGCGCGGTCGGGCGAGAGCCCCACCGTACAGGCAAAGCCGTGCCCTGCTCGTGGACGCGTGCTTGGTCACACTCTACCGAAGCATGAGCTCGGCCGATGACGGTCTGCCTCTGGCGGGCCCGACCGCTCGAACGCTCGGCGCCCGCGCGGGCGTCGACATCGCCGTCGATCCGCGCGGCATGGTCCGGCCGGGAACGCTTGGCGTCTCGGTCGCGCCGAATGACATCATGCACTTACCGCGCTTTCGACGACCGTCAGAATTCGACGGAACGGGGAAGGATTCCGTCTGGTCGATCAGCACGACGGATCTTGGCGCCGAGCTCCGCTATCGACCAGACCCTGACCACCCTTCTGGGCATGGATTCATCGAGCCGGATCGGCCTATGACCTTCGGAGAGTACCAGGCGGCACTTCATGCAACCCGGGTAGCATGGCGACCTGCCACGCCGAGCGGGGGTGCATTGTGAAGCGTAGCGAACGCTATGAGCAGGCGCTGCGATCTGAACAGCCCCGAGAGTGCCTGACGGCGGTGGTCCGAGACCTCGTCACGAAGGGGGGACATCGGGAGGCGATCCTGATCGAGCTCGAAGACCTGCGCCGGATCCTCCAGGTCGAGGGTCGGGACGGCGACGAGGATGTGGTCTTGGAAGTCATGGACTTCCTCGTCGGCTTCTGTAGCCCACAGATGCGGATCTAGCGGGTGGCGGACCAGGATCGCGCGCTGACCGACGAGGAGGCGCTTTTCGGGGGGCTTGGGGCGGTGTCAGGGGCGCGGCAGGGGGAGGCGGTGGCCGTCGCGCGGCCAGCCGAGACGGGGCGCGAGATCTACTTGCGGGTGGCCGAGGCGCTACCGTTCGACATCAATCACGGGATCGCCAGGTTGGACCAGGCGGCGTTCGACGCCCTCCGGGTGCGGCCGGGCTCGCTGGTCCACGTCTGGGGCAAGCGACGGACGACGGTCCGGGTCGAGCTGGCCCCGCCGGGGCTGCCCGGCCGACACGTGATCCGGATGGACGGGACGCTCCGCGACAACGCCCAGGTCGGGATCGACGATCGGGTCCGCGTCCGCGAGGGTGGGGCGAGCGACGCCTACAGCATCACCATCCTGTCGGGCGAGGCGAGTGCCCTGCCCGAGGAGGACCTGGAGCAGGTCCGCGGCTTTCTCGGCGGGCGGGCGGTCACGCCGGGCGACAAGGTCTGCGTAACGGCGCTCGCCCGTGGGGACCGGACATTTCAGGTCGTCGAGACGGAGCCGAGCGGGCCGGTGATCGTCCGCTCCGGTACGCTCGTCGGGACGCGGTCGCCGACGACCCAGCGGCCAAAGCCCGAGGCGGCGGCCGTCCGTTACGAGGACATTGGCGGGTTGGAGCAGGAGCTGCTGCGGGTGCGCGAGCAGATCGAGCTGCCGATGAAGTACCCGGCCCTCTTCAGCCGCCTCCGGATCGAGCCGCCGAAGGGGGTGCTGCTCTACGGGCCGCCGGGGACCGGCAAGACGCTGATCGCGCGAGCCGTGGCCAGCGAGGTCGAGGCGACGTTCATCCACGTCAACGGCCCTGAGATCATGCAGAAGTACGTCGGCGAGAGCGAGGCCCGGCTACGCGAGGTGTTCGAGCAGGCCCAGCGCGACGCCCCGTCGATCATCTTCCTCGACGAGCTGGACGCGATCGCGCCGAAGCGAGCCGACGTCGTCGGCGAGGTCGAGAAGCGGGTTGTGGCCCAGCTCCTGACGCTGATGGACGGCCTGGTCTCACGCGGCCAGGTGACGGTGATCGGCGCGAGCAACATGCCGGAGCTGGTCGACCCGGCCCTGCGGCGGCCGGGCCGCTTCGACCGCGAGA
>JACCZL010000199.1 GCA_013695975.1 Chloroflexota bacterium | reverse complement strand
CAGGTTCAGGTGGCTTTCTCTCCTCGCGGCCGTGCTGTTGAGCGTCCTACCGGCCTCGGCCCGTTTCGCCGTCGCACTGCAACCGGAGGTCGCCACCGCCCGAATCGGAATCTCGGCCGGCGTGGCGATCGCCCAGGTACCGCCGGGCACAGATCGGCGGGCGCTCGAGCAGCGGATCCCGATCCTGTTCGAGACGGCGGACCGGCTCGGCGTCACGATCGACAGCGTGTCGGTGGGGCAGGGCTTTTTCTCCGAGGATGGCGTCGTGATGTCCGAGCACGACCTCGACCTGGTGGTGAGCGGGCCACCCGATAACGTGAACGCGTTGGCCGCGATCCTGGGGCAGGCCTGGGACCAGAGCCTGGTCTTCGTCTGGTACGCCGCGGCCGACCGCTCGATGGCGACCGCGACGATCCTGCTTCCGAGCGGCGCGGTCGCGCTGATGGGCTCGATCTACGAGCAGCTCGTGGGGGAGCTGGTCGACGGCGGCCACGTCCGCTACGCCGGCGCCGACAGCCTGATCTTCGTCGCGAACACCGGCGACGACGCGGACGCGGCATTCTACACGCGGATCACTCGCGCCCAGCAGCTCCTCGAGCGGGCGGGGGTCCGAGTCGGACCGGTCCAGCCCGGCCGCGCCGAGATGGTGGCCCTCGACCGCGCCACCTACGATACCTACATCGCCCGCCGGATCCGAGGCAAGGCGGCCTGAGCGTCCATGGCGGGTGACGCTCAGGGATGATGGCAGGCGCACAATGGTCTGCTGCGGACGGTTTCATCCTCCAAGCAGCCGAAGGGAGGCGGCGACTGACGCCCGCTGAGCTTCAGCGCGTCGTGGAGCACGTAGCGCAGATGGGGTTCAACCTCCAGGCAACAGAAACGGCTCGCTCGGACCTGACCGGGCTCCGCTGGCAGGGGCAAGTATTGAAGGCGAGCGACCGGCTGCGCCCTGATCGCAGGCACTTCCTCAAGCACGTGGTCGTTGATCAGGAGTGGCCTGTCAGTACGAACCTGCAAGGCTACGTCGACAGCATCCGAGCAGTGATCCTCGACCCGTCCGCCGGTGTCTTCACCAATCAGTACCTCGGGGCATCGAGCCTGGGCATCGTCCGCGAGTCACGTGCGCTGAGGGGGCCGGGCGGTCGCGACTGGGTGCTGGTACAATATCGACTCGGGTGGGGACACTGGGTCACGGCGTACCAGCCCGACAAGGGTTTGGATGAACTGTTGGAACCCCAGTGGGGCGATGTCCGATGGCTACGACGACCGAACAGCAACAGCGAGCCGTGAGGGCGCTCGGCAGTGTGGGCGCCGCGCTTCGCGATTTGCCCCGGGTCGCGGCGGAGTGGGAAACCCTCGACGACGGCGAGCAGATGTCGTGGGCCATCCAGTGGAGTAATGAGATGGCGAAGCTCGAGCGCCTCTCTCGTTCTGCCGCGGAAGGTTCCCTGGTCGCCGACCAGGACGAGCGCTATCGGCAGTTAGTCGAGAGCGCGAATTCGCTCGCACCCGTCATACGTCGACTGAAGCTTTACAGGCCGCGGCTACCGGCGAGCGTTTGACGGCAAACTTGGTCCGCTCGAAGTTGACCGAGCTCAAGCCAATCGCCACTGACGGCGGCGGCCCATGCTGTCCAGCGATCAGGTGCCCCATCAGCCGCCTGTCCGAGCGAGCCGCTCGGCGATGAGCCTGCCGATTTCGGCGAGGGCCGCCGTGCCATCGGCGTTGTGGCGCAGGTCGCGGGTGAGGGTGGCGATGACGACGGTGGCCCCGCCAACCTCGAGCCAGCCGGCGTCGTGCTCCAGGCCCGGCAGCTCGCCGGTCTTGTGCGCCAGGGCGGCGTCCGGCGGGAGGCGCGCCGCCAGCTTGTTGTTGAATTGCTGGCCGAGGAGGATCTGGCGGGCGCGCTCCGCCGACCGCGGCGACAGCCCCGCGCCGGTGGCGAAGCGATCGAGCAGCCGCGCGGTGTCCTCGGGCGTCGTCCAATTGTCCAGGCCACGATCCCGCGCCGCGAAGTCTAGCATTCGGCGTCGCAGCGCGGTGCCGGTGAGCCCGAGCCGGCCGGTCGCCACCTGGACGCGCTCCAGGCCGAGGCGGTCGATCACGGCGTTCGTCGCAGTGTTGTCGCTGACCACGATCATGAGTGTCGCCAGGTCGAGCAGGCTCAGGCGGAGTCCGTCGCCCAGGAGCTGCAGGACGCCGGTCCCGCCAACCTTTGCAGCGGGCTCCAGCGTCCAGGGCTCAGCGGGGTCGAGCCTGCCGCGGTCGACCTCCTCGAAGAAGGTCCAGAGGATCGCCAGCTTGATCACGCTCGCGGCGGGGAACGGCTCGGCGGCATTCAGCTCGAGCCGAAGGTCGGCGCCGCCGAGCGAGCGTACGACCAGCCCGAGCCGTCCATCGAGCCCGTCGGCGATCTCCCGGACTCGGGTCTCGAGCTCGTCGGGCACCCCGGTCACCCGGTGAACGAGCGGACCACGAGCAGGCCGAAAATCGCCAGCGAGACGACCCAACCGTTGATGACCATCGACTTCAGGTCGCGCGACCGTGCGATGCCCAGTTGGCCGACCATGTCGCCGGCCGGGATGGCGAAGAAGTCGAGCTGGGAGGACAGGAGCAGCACGAAGACCCAGGTGCTCATCGGGACGTCGAGCGTCTGGACGATCGGCGTAAACATCTCGTGGACGATCTTGACCTGGGCGACCGCCGCGCCGGGGACGCCGAAGACCCCGATGAACGTCGACACCAGGATAAAACCGGCCCGTCCGCCCGCCTCGAGGGCCGGCTGGAGGGCGTCCGCCATGGCCCCAAAGGCGTTCATCTTCGTCATGAACGCGGTGAACGGGTCGAGGAAGACGAACAGGAGAAACAGCCAGACCAGGCG
>JACCZL010000185.1 GCA_013695975.1 Chloroflexota bacterium | reverse complement strand
TCCGGAATGCCGTGCCGAGCGTAGAGCGGCGCCTTCGTCCGGCGGTCGTACACCTCCGAGCTGTCGGCAACCTCGACGACGAGCAGCACGTCCTCCGGCGTCTCATCGGCGTCGGCGTAGAAGTCGTCGCGGGGACGCAGGAGCGCGACGTCTGGCTCCGGCTCACTGCGCTCGCCGAGCACGATCGAGCTCTGAACCCGGACGATCGCGGCGTCACCCACGCCCCGAAAGAGGACCGCCGCCGTGCGGTCGACACCCGCCTTGTGTCGGCGCCCGATCGGGCTCATCTCCAGAATCTACCCCTCGATCAACTCGACCGGAGAGTCATCGGTGAGGATGCCGGCCTCGACCATGCGGTGGTACTCCGCCCGGGTGAACCGATAGTGCGTCAGTTGGACAGCCATGCTCCACCCCCTAAGCTTGCGCCTGGCCGCACGCCATGAGGTCGCCTCGGAGAGATTCTACTCGACCCGGCCGGGTCACTATCCCGACGCCCAGATCCGGCTTGCCGAGCAGGGCCTCGGTCGGCGTACCGCCTCGGCAAGCGTCCAGGCCGCGAGGCGGTAGGATCAGTGGGGCATTGCTTGGCACGCTCGTGGTGGCCGAACCAGCTCGGCGGTGTGCTCTAACACGCACACGGGTCGCCGCTGGTCCCCTCCGGTTCGTCGGCTCTGCATACTTCATCTGTAACCCAACTTGAAGGCAGGCCGTGAACGCATGGCCGGAGCGATGGTCCGAATCAAAGAGGAAACGCGGTCGGCGCTGCGCGAGCTGGCCCACCAGACGCAGGAGCTGATGCAGCAGAGGGCGGCGAAAACTGAGCCGACCGCGCCAACCCGAAACAGCCAGGTCACCGTCGGTCCTTCGCGCCTGCACCGATCCGCTCACGCTCGGCGGGCGTGGGCGGATTCCCGAGGTGTTCAGCCTGCAAGCGGACGAGGGGAGCTTCCACGCGCGGGGCGCAGGTCCCTGCGCTAGATGAGCGTCGCCGCCACAGGAACAGCCCGACCAGGGTGACGGCTATCACAAGCGCAGCGGCAATAAGCACGATCTGGCCACTGGTCAGCGCCAGCGCTGGTAGGCCGAAGCCCAACAGCAGCAGCTTCCCGCCGCAGCAGACAGCCATCAGGGCCGCCAGGCCCGCACCCATCCCGACATCACGCTGCTTCATTGCCACTCCTTCCTCTTACTCCGCGCAGCACGACAGCTTCTTCGGGTCCTTGTAGCGGGAGATGGCGACGATCTTGAGCGCCTCGGCCATGGTCGGGTAGACGTGGATCAAGTCGATGAAGTCATCTATCGTCGCGCCGAATCGAAGCCCCATCGCCGCCTCGTGGATCACCTCGCCAGCATCCCGCATCACCAGCGAGACCCCGAGCACCTTATTGCTGTCGTCGTCGGCCACCATCTTGGCGATGCCGCGCGGGTCGCGGATCGCCCCTGCTCGAGGTACCAGCTCAACGGGGATGGTGCTGCACCAGCAGCGGTGGCCACGGGCGATCCCTTCGGCTTCGGTCATCCCGACCACGGCGACCTGGGGGTCGGTGAAGATGGTGCGGGGGATCACGGCATGGTCGACCCCGCGGTCCTCCCCACCCAGGGCATTGGCAGCCACGATCCCGCCGTCATGGGCGCCAACAGGGGTAGCAAGCTGGCTGTCGGTGTGCCTGCCGATCACATCACCCGCGGCCCAGACATGGGGGACGCTGGTTCGAAGCTCCTCATTCACCTGAACGAAGCCGCGCTCGTCCAGCTCCACCCCGACCTTCTCAATGCCGATCTGGTCGGTGTTGGGCACTCGGCCTGTTGCAACCAGCAAGCGCTCGGCGCGGAAACGCTGCTCGAGCCCTTTCTTGTAAGCCAGGACAACGGCCTGGTCGCCTTCCTGGAAGACGCGCTGCACCGAAACGCCAGTCACGATGTCGACGCCCTCAGAGCAGAGGGCATCAGTCAGGGCCAGCGACACCTCGGGCTCGTAACTCCTGAGGATCTTCTCGCCCCGCTCCAGAATGGTCACCTGGCTCCCCAAGCGCTGGAACATCTGGCCCAGCTCGAGGGCGATGTAGCCGCCGCCGACGATCACCAGCGAGCGGGGAAGCTCGAACAGCTCTTGCGGCTCATCGGAGGTGAGGAGGTCCGAGGTGAGATAGGGCACCTGGTCAAGCCCCTCAATGGGCGGGACGCTCGGTCGGGTGCCCGTGGCGATCAGGATCTGGTCTCCCTCGAGGATACGCCCATCGATCGAAACCGCGTGGTCGCCAACGAAAGAGGCGTGACCGTCATAGACCTTGATCTTGTCCGCGCCCTCGATGATCGAGCTGTACTTGCGGTCGCGATAGGCATGGATGACCTGGTCTTTCTGGCGGATCAGCTCCTCGAAGTCCAGCTCCATCCTGACGGGTTGAAGCCCCGGGTAGCGAGGGTGCCCGGCCTCCCAGACGATCCGCGCCGCCTCGATCAGGTTCTTGCTGGGCAGACACCCGCGGTTGACGCAGGTCCCGCCGAGTGTCCGCGCCTCGGTCATGACCGCGGTCTTACCGAGCTCGGCAGCCCGGAGCGCCGCGCCGAAGGCCGTCGAGCCGGAGCCCAGGATCACCAGGTCGAAGCGCTCAGCCACGAGCTGTGACCTCCTGGCCCTGACCCGGATCAGTCGCGGCGTTCGACTCCTCAAGCTGGGGGATCGCGGCGCCCGGGACATCGGGGCTCACCACGGCGCAGGAGAGCAGCTCCCTGGCGTGGTCCGCCATCAGATCCTGGGCGATGCGCAGGAGGGCGCGGACGCGGTCGTCGGCGAGGCGGTAGTA
>JACCZL010000183.1 GCA_013695975.1 Chloroflexota bacterium | reverse complement strand
CCTCTGGACCGTCGCCCACGCCGTCTTCGGCGCCGGCAGCCCCCAGGCCGTCGCCTGGGTCGCGCCGCTCAAGCGGGCCCTCCAGACCGAGGGGGTCGGCCCGGTCCTGGCCGCCCTGGAAGCACTGGCGCCGGTGGCCGAGACGGCGGCGGCCGCCGAGGAGGTCCGCAAGGCGCTCGGCTACTTCACGACGCATGCGGCCCGGATGGACTACCCGCGCTTCCTGGCCTGTCAGCTGCCGATCGGCTCCGGGGCCGTCGAGGGTGCCTGCAAGACCCTGGTCCAGGCCCGCGCCAAGCGAGCCGGCATGCGCTGGAGCCAGGCCGGGGTCCAACCCGTGGTCAGCCTGCGGGCGCTGCACCGCTCCGGCCGCTGGGAGCATTTCTGGCGGACGCAGCCCCAGCGGCGCCGCCCGGCCGTCTTCCCACGCCGCGGGGCCCTCGTCGGCTTCCCCAACCAGGCCGACCGTCCGGCGATTCCCGACTCCAGCGACCAACAGGCCGCCTAATCTCACAATAGTGAGGCGCACCCACTCGTTCACCGCGTTGGCGAGCAGCTTGCGCCTTGCCTCGAGGAACTGCTTGAAATTTTGGACCTTCCAAAGCTCGGGGTTCAGTGGAACGCACTGGGCCTCTAATGCCGCGCTGCCCCGCTTCTCGAGAATCGATGGCAGGTAGAGATCGGGCGTCTTGTTGCCCAGCGAACGATTGGGACCGCCGCTGATAAAGGCGAGATTAGCGATCTCGTTGATCTCGGCAGGGTCGAACCCAGCCTGCCTCAGGATCGACTGCGGAAAGATATGGTGAGTCTGGATGTAATGGTACTGGCCCGGGTGGGTGAGCGAGGTGCCCAAACCGGTCCACCAATCCTTCGAGCCGGCGTGGCGCAGGGCGAGGTAAATAGTCTGGTACAGCGGGTTGCGCCAGTTTCGGCCCGCGAAGTCGCTCGGTTGGAACTGGATCCGCACGAGCTGCTGCTTGAGTAAGTCCATCAAGTCCTCGGGGTTGCCACCACGGAAGAGGACACTCAGGTCGCGGTCGAGAGTGGTCTCGCTCGACGCCGAGTAGTGATCGACTGCGACGCTGCCGATGCCGACAGTGGCGCCGATGACGATGGCAGTGTGTCCCGAAGCCGCGGATCCATGGTCGTGGGTCGCCGGAGAGATGGCGGCAACGCTCGGTTATACCTGACTGTCCCCCCGAGCGGGTGACAGACTGAGGACCGGACCGATGGCTGACGACACGTTCGAGCTGTACGACTTGCGGGTGCGGGGGTGCCCGGCGGCCTGTCGCTGGCGTGCCAGCAGGCGCCCGCGACGACCCCTACCAGCGGGCCGGCCCCAAAGCCGCCGGGAGCCTCGAAGCCGGCCGTTCCGGCCGCCCAGAACGACCGCGCCCCCGGCCAAGCCGTCCGACACCGAGGTGGCCGACTGAGCCATCAGCAGGGTGGTATCCTTGCCCACGTGGAAGGAATGCGAAGCGTGACGAGATGACCGGCCTTTCCCGAACCGCGCCGGCTTTCGTCGAGATGGCCCATCGGATCGTGTGGAGCTCCGTGGCGACGGTGGACCGGGCGGGACGCCCGCGTTCGCGCCTGCTCCACCCGATCTGGACCTGGGACGGGGTGGCGCTCGTGGGCTGGATCGGCACGACCGCGACGCCGGTCAAGCTGGCACACCTCGAGCAGAGCCCGTTCGTGTCGTGCAGCTACTGGGCCCCGTCCCACGACCACTGCGTCGCCGAGTGCCGGGCCGACTGGGCGTTCGACGACGAGACGCGTACGATGGTCTGGAACCTGTTCAAGGACGCGCCTGCGCCGCTCGGGTACGATCCGGCCGCCATCGGCGCTCCGGGCTGGGACAGCCCGACCGCGCCGGCGTTCGCGGTCCTTCGGCTCCGCCCGTGGCGGCCGCGGGTGTTTCCTGGCTCGATCGTCCGGGGCGCGGGCGGGGAGCTCCTCACCTGGCAGGAATAGCGGCGTGCCACCGTGGCTCTGGGCGGGTTGCTGGGGATTGCTTGCCGGATCGGCGCTCCTGCTCGGGGCGGTGGTGGGCTACCTGGTCAGGGTGCCTCAGCGGCTGATCGCCGCGATCATGGCGTTCGGAGCCGGCGTGTTGATCTCGACGCTGGCGTTCGAGCTGATGGACAAGGCGTACGAGCGGGGCGGGTTCACCGCCACGGCCGCCGGCTTCCTCGGCGGTGCGGCGGTCTACACCGCCGCCAACTGGTACCTCGCATATCGGGGCGCGCGGCATCGGAAGCGATCCGGCGACCAGCAGCCATCGCCGAGCGACGACGCGGGCACCGGCCTGGCGATCGCCGTCGGGGCGCTGCTGGACGGCGTTCCCGAGTCGATCGTCATCGGCATCAGCATGCTCGGGGGTGGGGCAGTGAGCTGGGTGACGGTCACGGCCGTCTTCCTGTCCAACGTCCCTGAGGGCCTGTCGAGCGCGGCCGGGATGAAGCGGGCCGGTCGGTCCGCTCGGTACGTCTTCGGCGTATGGGGCGGGATCGCGGTCGCCTCGGGCCTGGCCGCGCTGGCGGGGTACTCGATCTTCGGTCGCTTCTCGGCCGAGGTGATCGCGGCGACGACGGCCGTGGCGGCTGGCGCGATCCTGGCGATGCTGGTCGACACCATGATCCCTGAGGCGTACGAGCAGGCCCACGACTTCGCGGGGCTGATCACGGTGGCCGGGTTTCTCGCGGCGTTCGCCCTCAGCAGACTGGGCGCGTAAGCGCCGCCGTCGGCGCACACCACAGGAGGTTACGGGCGCAGCAGCCGCCAAGGGGACGCCGCTGCTGCGCGCCCCTGCTGAGCCACGAGGCCTGCTACGCGAAGAGGAAGACGCCCTTGCCAGTGGTCTGGGTGTCGAACAGCCGATACGCTTCGACAGCCTCGTCGAGCGTGAAGCGGTGGGTGAAGATCGAGCCGAGCGGCAGCTTGTGGTCGATCACGAAGCGGGCGCAGTCGGCCTGGACGACGGAGCTGAAAGTCCAGGAGCCGAAGATGTTGAGCTGCTTGTGGATGATGTCCCGCTCGACGTTGACGCTGGTCGGCGTCCCGCCGATCCCGACGAAGCACACTCGACCCCAGATGCGCGCACAGCCGAGGGCGTTGTTGCGCGCCTCGGCGTTGCCGCTGGTTTCGAGCGCCGCGTCGGCGCCCTCGCCGAAGGTCAGCTCCTTGACGGTCGCGACCACATCGACCTCGCGCGGGTTGAGCACCACGTCGGCGCCGAATGCCTCCGCCAGCTCCAGCCGCTCGGGCGTGACGTCGACCGCGACGACTCGCGCGCCCATCGCCTTGCCGAGCAACGTGCCGCTCAGGCCGACCGGGCCCTGGCCAAAGACCACCAGCGTGTCGCGGCCGGACACGTCGAGCCGCCGCAGCCCTTGATAAGCCGTGCCGGTCCCACAGGAGACGGCCGCCCCCTCCTCGAAGCTCAGCTCGTCCGGCAGCGGCACCAGCATCTCGGGTTGGACCCGCATGTAGTCGGCGTGGCCGCCGTCGCCGGTCACACCGTAGGTAATCCCGCCGCGCTGGCACATCTGCGACCAGCCACTCCGACAGTGCCGGCACAGGCCGCAGTAGCGGTAGTGGTGGACCATGACCCGCTGGCCGATCGGCGCCCGCTCCTCGCTCACCCCCGGCCCTCGCGCGTCCACGACTCCACAGGGCTCGTGACCGGCGATGCAGTGCTTGTCCGGCGTGCGGACCGACTTCGGCTCGCGGTACGAATGCAGGTCGCTCCCGCACATCCCGGACGCCTTGATCGCGACGATCACCTCGCCCGGCCCCGGCGTCAGGTCCGCGGAGCCGCGGAGCTCGAGCTCCCGATCGCCCAGAAATACGATGCTGCGCATGGCTCCCTCCGTCTGGCTGGCTTCAGGGTAGCTTCCGCGATCCTCGCCGTGCCAGCAGCGCAGTGTGGAAGCAGGCGGTGGCGCGGAAGGTGTATCAACTGAGATAGTCGAGCAGGTACTGGGTGGAGGCGTTCGCGTGAGCGGCTGCGTATCTGGTCAGTGCGTGTGCGATGCGCGCGAAGCCGTTCGTTGGCTTCGAGCGCGGCACGATCAGCACCCCCGCGTGCACTCGCTGCTCGGCAAGGAACAGATTGGTTAGGCGGATGAAGTCGTCCCGGTTCACCGTCACCACGCAGCGACCTTCCGCGGCGGCGAACGTGAGCTGGTCTTCGTCAGTCAGCTTGTCACGACCGGATCCGTGCGAGCTGATGACGTCCACTCCCAATCCGCGGGCGATGACAGCGATCTCGTCGGAGAGATTCTCGTCCAGATAGAAGCGCATCAGCGCCAGGGCGGGCGAGTTTCCGGATGCGCCGCCCATACTGCTTCGATCGCGCTGACATCGTCAGATCCGAAATGGCGCTCGATCTCTTCAGGATACGTCTCTGCGTAGGCCAGGGCCGTCCGAAGCTGCGGCTCGGAGAGCCAGTGAAACGCCGGTCGCAGGTCTTCCCAGCACTCGCCAACTGAGCGGTAGCCTCCGATGATCTCGAAGACGTCGATGCCGGTACCCTCGATCCGGGCACGACGGCCGGTCGGTCCATCTGCGAAGATAATGCCAGGGAATCGCCGCATCTTCGCAGCTTCAGTCAGCATCTCGTTGGCGACGGCCGAGAAGTCGCGACCGGTCCGCTCGACGGTCTCCTGAATGGTCACGCGCACGTCCTCGGGGATCGCCAGCGTTACCGACTGTCCGCCCATGCCGGTCCTCTCCTTCCGCGGCTCCACGTCCGTCGCGCAGGGCAACTCGGTCATCGACACCCCTATCGGGCGATTGTAGCAGGCGCGAGCCGCAATCCTCGCTGTCGCCGGCAAGCCGTGAGATCTGGTGGATACCCGACGTAGCCAGGCAGGACTCACGCCACGTCCAACGGGGTCAGGGCTGTGCGAGGTAATGCTCAGCCGTCGAGCTTGGCCTGCAGGCTCCGGAACAGGTCGCGATCGTCGAGCACGCGGCGGGCCTTGTGCTCGCTGCGTGGGAAGCTGCGCGGGCTCACCACTTCGACCCGCGCACGCAGGCCCAGGACCTTGTTTAGCTCATGCGCCACGCGTCGGCTGAGCTCGACCGTGGCGGCATCACCGGCCGCCTGGACCGCCTCGTTTGCCTCGGCCTGGACCAGCAGCTCGTCCATCGTGCCTTCACGCGAGATGACGACCCGATGCTCGCCGCCATAGCCGTCGATGCCGTTGAGCACGTTGTCGATCTCGGACGGGTAGACGTTCTCGCCGCGGACCTGGAACATGTCGTCGATCCGACCGTACACGCCGTCGGGCAGGCGCGGATAGGTGCGGCCGCAAGGGCTGGGACCGTCGACCCAGTGGCTGAGGTCGCCCGAGAGCAGCCGGATCATCGGCTGGGAGGTCCGTTCGAGGTGGGTGTAGACCGGCGTGCCGCGCTGACCATAGGGGACCCGGGCGAAGGTCTCCGGATCACAGATCTCGTGGTAGACCATGTCCTGCCAGAGCAGCATGCCCTCGGGTGCGCCGGCGGTGGCCGCCGCGCTCATGAAGGGCGTCATCTCGGCCATGGTGCCGCAGTCGAACACCCTGGCCCCGAAGGCCTCCTCGATCCGCTGACGCACGGCCGGGATCGAAGCGCCCGGCTCGCCCGAGAAGAACATGACCTCGAGGCCGAAGTCGCCCGGGTCGAGGCCCTCCTCAGCCGCGACTTCGGCCAAGCGCAGGGCGTAGGAGGGGGTGCTGTAGAAGGCCCGCGGACGCGTCAACCGCAGCCATTGGGCGGCGCGGGCCGTCATGCCGGGGGCGCCGGCGCCAAACGGGAAGACCCTGCAGCCCAGCCGCTCGGCCCCCAGCATCGCGCCCCAGGAACCGAGATAAAGGCTGAAGATGGCCGCCACGAAGACGGTGTCGCCCGGCCGCGGGCCCATCCCCCAGAGGATGCGGGCGTGGTTATTGGCGATCGCCTGCCAGTCGGCGCGGCCGACGGCGAAGGCGGTGGGGCGGCCGGTCGTACCCGAAGTCCCATGGATGTGCGCGACCTCCGCGTCCGGCACGCACAGGTAATCGCCGAACGGCGGGTGCTGGGCCTGGGAGGCGCGCAGCTCGGCCTTGGTCACCACCGGCACCCGCTCGAACGCTTCGAGCGACGTGATGTGGTCGGGGTGGATACCGGCCTGTTCCCACTTGCGACGGTAAAAGCCGCTCTGCTCCCAGGCGTAGCGCATCACCTCCCGGAGCCGGACGAGGATGGCGCGCTCACGTTCGCTCGGATCCATTGTCTCGCGGACTGGGAACCAGTAGGGGCTGTCGGCCGGTGGCAGGTAAGTGTCGTCGTAGGCCGGCGGAAACGACCAGTATTCCATGCTTCCCGCCTCCTCAGTGTCGCTGCACGCGCGGCATGGTCCGAGCGATGTGCATCAGCCATCACCGTCATCACGATCATCGTAGCGGACTCGTTCCAAGGTCTGACGCTGGTGAGTCAGTCCGCACACTCGTGGCAATCCTTCTGCACCGCGACCGTGAGGGCTGGGCCGGTCGGCCGTCCCCGTGGTTGGCAATCGCAGGCCAACGGTTTACACTGGCGACATGGATTCGGTGTCCATGGGCGAAGCCAGTCCGTCCGCGGCCGGGCTCGGGCTGGTGCGTTGTACGAGCGTGAGGTGAGGCAGGGCAATGGCGGACCGGCGACCGAACATCCTGTGGTATTGCGCCGATCAGATGCGGTTCGATGCGATTGGGGCGCTGGGCAATCCGCACGCCCACACGCCGAACCTGGATCGGCTGGTCGGCGAGGGGGTGGCCTTCACGTCGGCGTACTGCCAGGCCCCGATCTGCACGCCGAGCCGGGCCAGCTTCTTGACGGGGAAGTACCCGAGCACGATCCACGTCAACACCAATGGCAACGGCTACTTCCCGCGGCAGGAGACGCTCGTCACGCGGCGGCTGGCCGACGCCGGCTACGACTGTGGGCTGGTCGGCAAGCTGCACCTGGCCGGCGCCGCCAACGGCCGCGAGCCACGAGTCGACGACGGCTACCGCTACTTCCAGTACAGCCACGCCCCGCGCGACAACTGGTCGCGCGGCCACGACTACGCTGACTGGCTTCGCGAGCAGGGCGTCGAGCCGTCGGCCGTTCTGACCGTCAAGAGCAACCTGTTTGGCGACCTGATGGAGCCGAGTCCCGAGCAGGACAACGTCCCGCCCCATCTCCACCAGACGACCTGGTGTACCGAGAAGGCGCTCGAGTTCATCGGGGAGCCGCGCGACGGTCCATGGCTGCTGAGCGTCAACCCCTACGACCCCCATCCACCTTACAACCCGCCCTGGGAGTATTACCGTCGCTTCGATCCTGACGCGCTGCCGGGGCCGCACTTCCGCGAGAGCGACCTGGCCCACCAGGCGAAGCTGGCCGCGATCGACTTCCAGACCAGGCCGCGCCGCCCCGAGGAGATCGGGGCCAAGAAGATCCAGGCGGCCTACTACGCGATGGTCGAGCAGATCGACGAGCAGCTCGGCAGGCTCGTCGACCACCTCGATCGAACCGGCGAGCGCCAGAATACCGTCATCCTGTTCTCGACCGACCATGGCGAGGCGCTCGGGGACCACGGGCTAACCCAGAAAGGCTGCCGCTTCTTCGACGGGCTCAGCCGAGTGCCGTTGATCTGGTCGTGGCCCGAGCGCTTCGCCTCGGATCTGCGCAGCGACGCGCTGGTCGAGCTGACCGACGTCGCGCCGACCCTGCTCGAGCTAGCCGGCCTCCGGATCCCTGATGAGACCCAGGGACGCTCGCTGCGGCCGATCCTGGTCGGCGAGGCGCCTCCCGATCACCACCGCGAGTTCGTGCGCTCGGAGTGCTACGACGCTTTTAATAGGCCCGACCGCACCTTCGGCACGATGTACCGCGATCGGCGTTGGAAGCTGATCATCTATCACGGCCACGAGATCGGCGAGCTGTACGATATGGAGCGCGACCCGTTCGAGTTTGACAGCCTCTGGGACGACCCCGAGCACCAGGCGATCAAGCTGGAGCTGCTACGCAAGAGCTTCGACGCGACGGTCCGAGCGATGGAGTACGGCCCGCGGCGGGTCATGCCGTATTAGGTGTCCAACTCGATATCGAGTCTCCAGAACCCGCGCATCAAGGCGATTCGGGCCCTGGCCGAGCGCAAGGCTCGCGAGGAGACGGGGCTGTTCTTCGTCGAGGGCGCGCGGATGCTCGCGGAGGCGGCGCAGGCGAACGCCGCCATCGAGACACTGGTGGTTGCGCCGGAGCTACTGACAGACCCGAGGGGCATCGAGGCGATAGCGACGCTGGAGCGCCGAGGGGCCCCGCGGCTCGACGTCACGGCGGACGTCTTCCGCGGGCTCTCGCGGCGGAGCAACCCGAAGGGGCTGGCGGCAGTGGTCTGTCAGCGCTGGGAGCCATTGGAAGCGGTGCAGCTCGCGAGCGACCAGTTCGGCCTCGCGCTCGTCGAGATCGGGGACCCCGGCAACCTCGGCACGATCCTGCGGACCTGCGACGCGGTCGGCGTCGGGACAGTCTTCCTGATCGGCGACGCGACCGATCCCCACCACCCGACGGCACTCAGCGCCAGCACCGGGGCTATTTTCACCCAGCGGCTGGTCAAGACGACGTTGTCCGAGCTGGCCGAGTGGAAGCAGGCACACGGCTACACCATCGTGGGGACCGCGCCCACCACGGGCCGCGACTATCGAGAAGCCTCGTACCCGCGGCCGCTGGTCCTGTTGATGGGCAGCGAAAGCTCGGGCCTTTCACATCGTGAGCGGGCGATCTGCGACCTGCTGGTCAGCATCCCGATGGTGGGGCGAGTCAGCGCCCTGAACCTCGCCGTGGCGACGGGACTGCTGCTCTACGAGATGTCCGATCCGCGATCTCGATGAGGGCGAGCGAGCAACCTACGGCGCGCGGCGGGGGTGCCGCGGATGTCGGGCGGTATACTGACCGCAACCCCATCGGACAGGCGGACGGAGGCCAGGGATGAGCACGTCGTTGCGCTTCACTACCAGGGATCTCGAATGCCTGCCGGACATCGACGGCGTCCGGTACGAGATCATCGACGGGGAGCTATACGTGAGCAAAGCACTGGGCTGGCACCATCAGTACACCACCGGTCAAGTTTTCTCGTCGCTGAACACCTGGAGTCAGCGGACTGGGAGTGGTGTGGCCTTACTAGCACTACTCTGGCGTGATCCTTGCGGACCTGACTCGGGAGGGGGTGAGGTCATGCAGATCGTGGTGGGTCAGGTCGAGAGCGGGGAACTGGCAAGGTTTGTCGAGCAGTTTCGGGCGGTCTTGCCGCGAGCGCGGGGCGTCCGCAACTGCACGCACTACCTGCTGGGGTTGGTCTCGGAGCTGCCTCGCAAGAATGCCGAGCGGATGGCCGAGGTGCTGCCCGAGACCACCTCGGAGCAGTTGCAGCAGTTCCTGGTCGACTGCCGGTGGGACGCCGAGGAGCTGGAGACGCGACGACTGGGGCTGATGGTCGCCCGGGGGTACGCGGACGCGAAGACGGGGGTGCTGTGTCTCGACGATACCGAGCTGCCCAAGCCAGGCACGCACTCGGTGGGCGTCCAGCACCAGTACTGCGGCCAACTGGGCAAGCTGGCCAACTGCCAGGCGGTGGTGACCGCGCACTATACCGACGCGCGCAGTCACTGGCCGGTCGGCACGCGCTTGTACCTGCCGGAGCGGTGGGCCGCCGATGCTGAGCGGCGGCGAGCGGCGCGCGTGCCCGACGAGGTGACGTTTGCCACCAAGCCGGAGCTGGCGCTCGGGCTGATCGACCGGGCCCGTGCGGCCGGGGTCGCGCACGCGGTGGTCACCGCGGAGGCCGGCTAGGGTGACGTGCCGTCGTTCCTGGCGGGCCTGGAAGCGCGCCGGGAGCCGTACATCGTCCAGGTCAGCAAGACCTTCGGCGTCCGGCTGCCTGTGGAGGTCGCCGAGGCGGCCGCCCGACCGCTGCCGGTGACGCGCCGCCCTGGCCGCAAGCGGCAGGATGGCACCGTGCCAGCCACGCCCCACGCGCGAGCCGGCCGTCCGCGTACGCATCCGCATCCGGGCCAGGTGGCGCCACTGCACACCGCGCAGGAGCTGACCGCGGCCATCCCCGAGGAGCAGTGGGCGACGGTCACCGTCCTCGATCCCCAGCAGCAGGGCAGCCAGCGGCAGGCCTGCCGGGTGCGGGTGCACCGGGCGCATGGGGACACGACCGGCCCGCTCGGCTGGCTCATCGGCGAGCGTCCCCTCCCGGGTGAGGACGGCGACTCGAAGTGGTACTTCGCCTGGCACCTCGATGCCCATCCGCTGGACGACCAGCTCCGCCTGGCGCATCAACGCTGGGCCGTCGAGCGGTTCCATCAAGATAGCAAGCAGGAGTTCGGGCTGGGGGACTACCAGGGGCGGACCTGGCCGGGCCTGCACCGCCACCTGGCCCTGGTCTGCCTGATCTGGTGCTACGCGCTCCTCCACGCCGCCGGTCAGACCACGACCGGCTTCCCCCCCCAGTCGCAACGTGCCCGCCGCTCGCCGCGACCTCCTGGCCGCGCTACTCCTTTGCATCACCTGTCCAACCTGCCACACTCGTCTCCCCCTGCCCACCCGCGCCGCTACCTGCCGAGCCCGCGCACGCTCTCCTACTGCGAACACGCCAGAGTAGTGCTAAGTAGGTGTTGGTAAGTTCGTGCGGGAGGCCCGCTGGTAGGAGTCCTTGGCGCCCTTGGGCCGGCCGCGTGGTCGCCCGGTCGGCGGCTTGCGGTGCCCGGCGAGGAACCAGTCGGGAACCTG
>JACCZL010000182.1 GCA_013695975.1 Chloroflexota bacterium | reverse complement strand
CAGGTTCCCGACTGGTTCCTCGCCGGGCACCGCAAGCCGCCGACCGGGCGACCACGCGGCCGGCCCAAGGGCGCCAAGGACTCCTACCAGCGGGCCTCCCGCACGAACTTACCAACACCTACTTAGCCCCTTCCCTTCAGGGAGGGGGGTGGGGGGTAGGTTAGGTCCTCCGAATCGTCGTCCCCGCTTCCCCGGCAAGCGCTCGGCCGGCCAACGATGGCGTGGTGACGATGGCGCGGTCGCCGCCGCGGCGCAGGAAGTCGGCCGCGGCCGCCATCTTGGGGCCCATGCTGCCGGGTGGGAAGTGGCCCTCGGCGGCGTAGCGCTCCAGGTCGGCCAGCGATAGCTCGGTCAGCTCTCGCTGCTCGGGGGTGCCGAAGCCGATGGACACCCGCTCGACGCCGGTCAGCAGCAGGAGGATCCTGGCGTCCAGGCGATGGGCCCGCAGCTCCGCGCAGAAGTCCTTGTCGATCACCGCCGGCCGCCAGGACGATCATCCCCTGGTCGACCAGGGCGCGCACCGCCGGCCATTCGAGGATGTCGATTGGGCGCGGCTGACCAGCGCGGCCACCTCCCGCTCCAGCCCACGCGCCGCCAGGGCATTCTGGAGGCCCTCCTGGATCAAGTAGCCGAGCTGCCCCTGGGTCATCGCGCCGCTGATGAAGAGCGGTTGGGCCGGAATCTCTGGCGCTGCCAGCTCCTGCTGGAGCTGGAGCATGCCGACCTGTGGCCCGTTGCCGTGGACGACTACCAGGCGGTGACCCTCCGCGACTAACGTCGCTAGCTCGCGAGCCATCGCTCGGATGTTCCGTCGCTGGTCCTCGAGCGTGCCGGCCTGCCCCGCGCGCAACACGGCGTTGCCACCGAAGGCTACGACCACCGTCTCCGCCATCGACGCCTCCCGGTGGCCGCACCGCTCGACCAAGCCGCGGTCGGCCGATCGTGGGCTGCTCCATGCCATCTCGGCAAGGAGTATTGTCCTCGCCGTCGGACCGCGCCGCGTCATCCCTCGCGGGCACCTCGCGGCGGTCCTGACCCCAACTCGCTGGCAGGAGAAGCATGACCGAGCAGCGGCAGGGCGAACGGATACCGCGTGTACGTCTGCGACGATTACTTCCTGATCCGCGAGGGCGTCAAGGCGACCCTCGTGAGCGCCCCCGACGTCGTCGTGGTCGGCGAGGCCGAGTCGGCCGAGCAGGCCCTCGAGCAGTTGGTCGAGCACTTGCCTGACGTCGTCCTGATGGACGTTGCCCTGCCCGGCATCGACGGCATCGAGGCGACCCGACGCCTTCGGAGCGCTGCGCCGAGCGTCAAGGTCATCGCCCTGACGCGCTACGAGGACACGTCACACATCCTCCAGCTCTACCGAGCCGGCGCGGTAGCGTACCTGCCGAAGGGTGTCCGGGCGCCCGAGCTGCTCAACGCCATTCGCACGACACAGGCCGGTGGGGTCGTCCTCCACCCGCGCGTCGCCGACGAGCTCTTGGAGGCCTTTGCCGCCGCGGACCCCACCGAGCAGGAGGGGCTATCGCCGCTCAGTCCCCACGAGACCGAGGTCCTGCGCGAGGTCGGGCGGGGCCGCTCGAACAAGCAGGTCGCCGACGCCCTGTCGCAAAGCGAAGGTACGATCCAGAACCACATCGCCAACATCCTCCGCAAGCTCGAGCTCAACGACCGTATCGGTGCTGCGATAGACGCCTCGGGCGATCGTCATTGACCTGCTAAGGCTGCCGAAGAAGGCCAGCCAGTGCGTTCAGCACCACGTCGGGCGCCAGGTCGGCGAGCGGTGGGTGGTGGAGGACGCGAACGCGGGGGCCGCGCGGGGCCCAGAGGGCCGGGTCGGTCGGCCCGAAGAGGGCCAGGGTCGGCCGTCCGAGCATCGCGGCCAGGTGGGTCGGGCCGGAATCGTTGCCCACATAGGCGTCGGCGTGCTGGAGCGCGGCCGCCAGCTCCGGCAGCGGCAGGTCTCGGACCAGCAGCGGCGGCGGCGCCAGCCGCGCGAGCAGTTGAGCCACGGCGTCCTCGTCGGCGGGTCCGGCCAGCACGAGCGCCGACGCGCCAACGGTGCTCGGGAGCCGCTCGACCAGCGTGGCCAGCCGCTCGACCGGCCAGTTTTTGCTGGCCGAGCCGCTGCCGGGATGGACCGCCACCCACCGTCGCCCGGCCAGTCCGAGCCGCGTCAGGCGCGCGTGGGCGTTGGCCGCCAGCGTGGCCGGGACGTCGAGCCGGATCGGGGCGGATGCGTCCCTGGGGCCTACCCCCAGAGATTGCAGGGTGCCGACGAGATGGTCGGCCATGTGAATCCTGGGGCGTACCCCATGTGCCCCTACGGATGGACGCGATGGGGCGACGAGAACGTGCTCGGCACCGAGCTGCTCCAGGTTGCGCCTGAGCACGCCGTCCGGATCGCCGCACCAGGCCACGGCGGCCTGTAGGGGCGCACGGTGTGCGCCCTCGCTTCGCAGGCCCGCGCGCGCGCCGAAGCACTCGGCGCCCTCTGGCACGAAGAGGCTCGCGACCGCCACGGCGTCGAAGTCGATCCATCGGTCGGCCAGCTCGGCCAACTGGACGAGCGGCGCGACCGCCCGATTCCCGACCAGCGTGAGCGGGGCATCTGGGAAGCGGGCGCGTAGGGCGGCCAGCGCCGGCAGCGTCAACAGCGTGTCGCCGATGGCGCCCGGGCGGAGGACGAGCAGGGCGGCCGGGCTCAGCCGAACACCCTAATTGAGCGAAAAAGGTCCGGCGTTGTTGTCCGACGGGGCCCGACCGAACAGCCGAAACGTGTCGTGCTCGCGGCGGATGATGCTCCGCAGGCGACGCAGGCGCTCGTTGGTCGATTCCAGCTCGAGTAGCTCCTGGCGTTGGCCCGCGTCGATCCGCAGCGTGGCCGCGACCTGGAACGAGAACGCCTCTGGTTGATTGGACAGCTCGAGCCGAGCGACCACGTCGTCACCCTCGGCGAGGTCGCGAATGTAAGCCCGGAACTGCTCCGATACCGCCCCTGGCAGCCCGGGCTCGACGTCCTCTTCGACGTCCGAGAGCGTCCGGACTCGCCCAACCAGGAACGGCTGCTGCTCGACTACGTCGAGCAGTCGGTAGCGCCGAACCCCGACCGCGACCAGGTTCATCCGCCCGTCCGGCATCCGCTCGACGTCGACGATCCGCGCCAGCGTCCCGATGGCGAACGGATCGGCCCCCCCGCCGACCTCTTGACCCTCGCGGATCAGCGACACGCCAAACGTCCGATCGGTCACCAGACAGGTCCCGATCATGAGCTTGTAGCGATCCTCGAAGATGTGCAGCGGCAGCGGCATCCCCGGAAAGAGGACCGTATTGAGGGGGAACAACGGCAGGGTGCGCGCGTCCTCAGCCACTCGGCTCTCCGTACCACGCCGACAATCGGGCTCCCGTCCATGGTGGCCGATCCACCGGCTCACGTCAACGAAGACGGCTCGGGCGTCCAGGCGCTCATCAGGAGAGCGGCTTGCACCCGGGACGGTCGTAGCGGTGATACTCGCCGCGGGTGTTGATTGCGATGCGGATCGTTGGCTCCGAGCCGACCGGCTCGACGTGGTGCCAGCGGTGCTTCGGGCCGAGCACGAAGTCGCCGGTCCGCGCGTGGATCGGCCCGGGCTCGTCCTCGATGTACCAGTCGATCTCGCCCCGGAGGACGATCCACCACTCGTCGTGATGGTGGTAATGGGTGTCGTTCGGCTGGCCCGGCGGGTGGCAGATCACGAACGCCTGGATGTCGTCGGTCATGACCAGCGTCTCGGACCAGGGCGGCTCGCCCTTCTGCGCCACCACCTCCTCCAGCCGCGCCTGGAGCTTGCCGATCTCCAGCAGCGGGATCCTGTCAGCCATCGCCCCTCCCTCAACCCAGTCGCGGGTTGGCTCGATTGTAGCTCGCCTATGGTACCCTTCGTCGCGGAGGCGCGAGCTTGCGAGTGTCGGGGGCACCAATTGCATGCCTGGAGGGCGTCGCTCGCGAGCGGCTCGCCGGCCGACTCGTGCTGGCGGTGCTCTGGACACTGGTCGGGACGCTGATTGCTGTCTACCTCGGCGTCTTTGTGCTGAGCGCCTGGGCGCGGCTGCCCTTCCCGGCGGAGTTCACCTACGGCGAGTCGATCGTCCTGGCGGGCGCCCAGCGGATTGCCAGGGGCGAGCCACTCTACCCGCCGCCGGACCAGCTCCCGTTGATCGTGAGCGCCTACATGCCGCTCTACTACCTGCTCGTCGGCGGGCTCCAGCGGCTCTTCGGCGATGGCTACACCGTGGGTCGAGTCGTCTCGCTCGTGGCCACCTTCGCCGCGGCGGCGCTCCTGACCTGGAGCGTTCGGGGAGTCAGTGGACGCTGGTACGGTGGCCTCCTCGCGGGCGGGCTGTTCCTGACCCAGAACATGACGGTGATGCTCTGGGCGCCGCTCCACCGCGTGGATACCCTGGCCCTGTGTTGGACGCTCGCCGGGCTGGCCCTCGCGACGGCCGGCCGCGCTCACCTGGCCGCCCTGCCACTCGTCCTGGCCTTGTTGACCAAGCAAACGTATCTCGTCGCCCCGATCGCCGTGGCCCTCACCATCCGACCTCGGCGGTCAGC
>JACCZL010000179.1 GCA_013695975.1 Chloroflexota bacterium | reverse complement strand
GCGTCCCCGAGTCCGGGCGCGTCGCCGGCCGCCTCGCCGAGCCCGGCCGCTCAGGCTGCGCCAGCCGCCAAGCCGGTCGCCAAGGGCTCCGGCAAGCTCAACGTGCTGGCGAGCCCGCAGCTCCCGTGGATCCAGGCGCAGGTCAAGGCGTTCTCCGACACCTTTGGCATCGAGACCAACTTCGTCCGAAAGTCCGGCGGCGAGTCCCTGGCCCAGCTCCGCGCCGAGGGCGGTCGCCCGACCTTCGATGTCTGGTGGGGCAGCCCGGTCGACAGCTTCATCTCCGCCAGAGCGGACGGCTTGCTCGAGAGCTACGTCCCGCCGACGGCGGCCGAGATCCCCACCAAGTACAAGGATGCGGATGGCTTCTGGCACGGCATCTATCTCGGCTCGATCGGGTGGGCGATCAACACCAAGCGCCTGGGCGAGAAGGGCCTGCCCGATCCAAAGGTGTGGGACGACCTGCTGAAGCCGGAGCTCAAGGGCGAGGTCGTGATGGCGCACCCGGCGACGTCCGGCACGGCCTACACCACGGTCATGACGATCATGCAAACGCGGGGCGAGGACAAGGGCTGGGAGTATTTCAAGGCCCTCCACCGCAACATCTTCCAGTACACCAAGAGTGGCGCGGCGCCGATGCGGATGCTGGACGGCGCCGAGGCGGCGATCGGGATCGTGTTCTCGCACGACATCTTCGTCTCGGTCGAGAAGGGATTGCCGATCGCACTGACCTTCCCACAGGACGGGACCGGCTACGAGGTCGGCGGTATGGCCCTGATCAAGGGGGCCCAGAACGTCCCCGAGGCCAAGCAGTGGATCGAGTGGGCGCTGACCCCAGCCGCGCAGGAGATCGGCGCGACCGCCCAGGCCTACCAGGCGCCGACGAACCCGAAGGCCAAGGTGCCAAAGCCGGAGTTCATGCAGGTCAAGCTCATCGATTACGATTTCGCCTTCGCCGGCGCGAACGAGGAGCGGATCCGCACCCGATTCCTCGAGGAGATCGCGCCGGCCCCCAACGACTAGCCCCGGCGACTGACGCCGCGATTGGAGCCACGCGCCATGTCCGCCGCGGCCAGCCAACCGGCCGCCGGGGCCCATACCCCGGCCGGTCGGGGGGCGTTCGTCCCGAATCCGGGGCTCTGGCTCACCCTCGCCGTGGTCGGCGGGGTCGTCGCCCTGTTCATCGCCTATCCGCTCTGGCAGATCCTCTCGCAGGGGTTCCTCAACCGGCGCGGCGAGCTCGACGTCGCGGCGTACACGTCGATCCTGACCCGCCCGGTCTACCAGACGGTCGTCCTCAACACGCTCCAGCTCGGAGCAATCACGGCGCTGCTCGGGACCGGGCTCGGCTTCCTGTACGCCTACACCCTGGTGCGGGTGCCGAGCCGGCTCGGGCGCCCGTTGAGGGTGATCGCCTTCCTGCCGCTGGTGTCGCCGCCCTTCGCGGTGGCGATGGCGGCGATCCTCCTGTTCGGGCGGAGCGGGCTGGTCACCAGGGGCATCTTCGGGATCGAGTACAACATCTACGGTCTGCAGGGCCTGGTCCTGGTGCAGGTCCTGACGTTCTTCCCGGTCGCCTTTCTGATCTTCGAGGGCATGCTCCGCCAGGTCGACGCCTCGCTCGAGGAGGCGGCCCTCGGGATGGGCGCATCTGGCGGCCACATCTTCCGGACCGTGACGCTCCCACTCCTGACCCCTGGCATCGCCGGCGCGCTGCTGGTCCTGTTCATCGAGTCGCTGGCCGACCTGGCCAACCCGATCCTGATCGGCGGAAACTTCAACGTCCTGGCGTCTCAGTCCTGGATCGCGATCATCGGCCAGAGCAACTTCCAGCTCGGGGCGGCGCTGTCGGTGGTGCTGTTGATCCCGTCGCTGCTGGCCTTCATCCTCCAGCGCTACTGGGTCGATCGGCGGAGCTACATCTCGGTGACCGGCAAGCCGACCGGTGGGTCGGTGCGGGTCGCCGACCCGCGCATGCGGGCTGCGCTGCTGCTGGTGTGCTGCGGGGTCGCCGCGCTGGTCGTGCTGCTGTACGTGACGATCTTCCTCGGGGCGCTGACCCGGGTCTGGGGCGCCGACTTCTCCCTGACCCTCGAGCACTTCGGGGGCGTGCTGGCAGTCGGGCAACGGGCGCTGGTCGACACGACCATGCTGGCGATCGTCGCCACGCCGCTGACCGCGCTGCTCGGGCTGACGATCGGTTACCTGGTGGTGCGGAAGCACTTCCCCGGACGGGAGGCGCTGGACTTCGTCTCGATGATGGGCGGCGCCGTGCCCGGGACCGTCCTCGGGATCGGGTTCATCCTGGCCTTCAACCGCCCTCCGGTCTGGATCACCGGCACGGCGTTCATCATCGTCGCCTGCTTCCTGGTGCGCAGCTTGCCGGCTGGACTGCGGGCGGCCGTCGCGGCGCTCCACCAGGTCGATCCGTCGATCGAGGAGGCGTCGACGAATCTCGGGGCGAGCGGCCTGACGACGTTCCGCCGGATCACCGTGCCCTTGATCCGCTCGGCGTTGCTGGCGGGCATGCTCTTTAGCTTCGCGCGGAACATGACGGCGATCTCGGCGATCATCTTCCTGGTGTCGCCGCGCTGGAAGATCGCGACCAAGGAAATCCTCGACCTGATCGAGCTGGGCTACCTCGGGCAGGCGATCGCCTTTACGACCATGCTGATGCTGATCGTCTTCGCCGCGATGGGGGCGCTGACGTTCCTGGTCGGGCGGACCGGCCGCTCGCGCGACGTGCTGGTGGTGGAGGCCGGGCGATGAGCGAGCGCGGCTCGGGCGAGCTGGTCCTCGAGGCGGTGGTCAAGGAGTTCGTCGGGCGCGGGGCGCCGGTCCGGGCGGTCGACGGCGTGTCGATCAGCGTCGCGCCTGGCACGCTCGTCACGCTCCTGGGGCCGAGCGGCTGCGGCAAGACGACCACGCTCCGTCTGATCGCCGGCTTCGAGCGCCCGGACGCCGGCCGGATCCTGCTCGACGGTCGGGTGATCAACGACGTCCCGCCCAATCGCCGCGACATGGCGATGGTCTTCCAGAGCTACGCGATCTTCCCCCACCTCAACGTCTTCGAGAACATCGCCTACGGGCTCCAGGTGCGGGGCCTGGAGAGCGACGTCGTACGGCGCAAGGTCGGTGAACTCGCCGAGCTGGTCGGGCTGTCTGGTCTCGAGAACCGCCAGCCGAACCAGCTCTCTGGCGGCCAGCAGCAGCGGGTCGCGCTCGCCAGGGCGCTGGTGCTGGAGCCGAAGGTGCTGCTCTTCGACGAGCCGCTCTCCAACCTGGACGCCAAGCTCCGCGTCCAGATGCGCGAGCAGATCCGCGCCCTCCAGCAGCGCTTCGGGATCACCAGTGTGTACGTGACCCACGACCAGGCCGAGGCGATGGTGCTCTCGGATCTCGTCGTCGTCATGAACCGGGGCATCGTCGAGCAGGCCGGAACACCGTTCGAGGTCTATCGACGGCCGGCGACCGCGTTCGTGGCCGACTTCATGGGACGCGCAAACTTCGTGCGCGGGAAGGTGCTCGAGGCGTCCGCCGCCGCCGCGCGGGTCGCGGCGCTCGGGACGACGCTCACCGTCCCGGGTGGCGAGCCGCCCCTGGCCGCGGGCGACGACGTGACGCTCGTCATTCGTCCGAACGCGGTCGTCCTGACCGATCCGACCGCTGACGCAAACGGCGCCCTGCGCGGGGTGGTCCGCCGGGCCTGGTTCGTCGGCCCACAGCACGATTACGAGATCGTCGTCGACGGCCAACCCCTCGCCGTCGTCGAGCACGACCCGGTCGGCCGCTTGCCCCGTCCGGTCGGGTCGGACGTCGAGCTCGAGATCCTCGCCGACGCCCTCGCCGTCGTCCGAGATTGAGGAGCGTCCCGTCGCCCTGAGGCGTCGCGGGTCTACAATAGCGGCTGGAGGCCCGCGATGACGCTGACGCCGACCAGGCGCCGATTCACCGTGCATGACTACGAACAGATGGGGCTGGCCGGGGTCCTGACCGAGGACGACCGCGTCGAGCTCATCGACGGGGAGATCATGCAGATGTCGCCCATCGGCAGCCGACATGTCGCCGCGGTGGCTCGGCTCACCAGACGGTTCGTCCAGCGGTTCGGGGACGTGGCCCTCGTCTTCGTCCAGAATCCGATCCGGTTGGGCGAACACGACGAGCCGGAGCCCGATCTGGCCCTGGTGAAGGATCGCCCCGATTGCTACGCCGACGCCCTCCCGACGCCGCCGGACATCTTCCTGGTCGTCGAGGTGGCCGATACGTCCCTGGAGTATGACCGTCGAACGAAGCTGCCGCTGTACGCCCGCCACGGCATCATCGAGGTGTGGCTCGTGGACGTCACTTCGGACACTCTTTTGGTTTCCCGCGATCCCGGCCCGAGCGGTTACCGCACCTCGTGGATGGTGGGGCGCGGCGACCAGATCGCCCCACTCGCCTTCCCCGAGCGGGCGCTGGACGGCGTCGACCTGCTCGGCTAGAGACGATGCGCCTCGCAACGCTCGGGCTCTCGCACGAGACGAACACGTTCTCGCGGGTGCCGGCTGACTACGAGCAGTTCGCCCGTGGTGGCATCGCCCGCGGCGACGAGATCGTGCGCGAGTACCGTGACTCGAACGCCACGATGGCCGGCTTTCTCGAGGCGGCCGACCGCTTCGGGGTGGTCGTCGTCCCGCTGCTCATGGCCCGGACCGGGCCGATCGGGACGATCACCCGCGACGCCTTCGATCGGATCGTCGGCGAGATGCTCCAGCTCCTGACGGAGCAGGGGCCGTGGGACGGCGTCTTGCTGGCTCAACATGGCGCGGCCGTCTCTGAGGCCTATCCGGACGCCGATGGCGAGATCGCGGCGCGGGTCCGGGCGCTGGTCGGACCGGACGTGCCGGTCGGCATGGCGATCGACATGCACGCGAACATCAGCCCCAGGATGATCGAGCAGACGACGGTGACGGTGGTGTATCGCACCAACCCGCACCTCGATCCGCGCGAGCGTGCGCTCGAATGTGCGGAGCTCGTCGTTCGGACGATCGAGGGGGCGATCCGCCCGATTCAGGCGCTCGAGACGCCGCCGCTGGTGATCAACATCGTCAAGCAGTTCACCGGCGAGGAGCCGATGCTCGGCGTCGTCCGCGACGTCGAGGCCGCGATCGGTCGTCCCGGCATGCTCTCGGCCAGCGCGGCGGAGGGCTATCCGTACGCCGACGTCGCGGAGATGGGGATGGCCTTTCTGGCCGTACACGACGGCGACGCCGGCGCGGCCCGCGACGCCGCGCGCTGGCTGGCCCGTCGGGCCTGGGAGCGCCGCGCGCAGATGGTCGGCGACATCCCCTCGCCGGAGGAGGCGCTGCGTCGAGCGGCGGCCGCGACGCGGGGACCGGTCGTGCTGATGGACGTCGGCGACAACATCGGCGGGGGGAGCTCGGCGGACTCGACGGTCATCCTCGAGGCGGCCCGACGACTGGGCATCCGCGGGCTCCTCCAGACGCTCTACGACCCCGAGGCGGTCCGGGCCTGCGTGGCGGCGGGGGTCGGCGCTGTCGTGACGCTCGCGGTCGGCGGGAAGACCGACGAGATGCACGGACGGCCAGTCGTCGTCAGTGGCCGTGTCAGGACGATCTCGGATGGGCAATTCGAGGATCCGACGCCGACCCACGGCGGCTTCCGCTACTTCGACGGCGGCACGACGGTCGTCCTCGAGACGACCGACGAGCACACCCTCGTGCTGGAGAGCCGTCGGGTCGGGAACACCAGCCTCGAGCAGATGTACTCGGCCGGGGTCCGGCCTGAGCGGAAGCGGATCGTCGTCGCCAAGGGCGTCGTCTCGCCCCGCGCGGCCTACGCGCCGATCGCGACCGAGATCATCCTGGTGAACACGCCCGGTGTGACGACGGCCGACCTGTCCTTCTTTAACTACCGCCGGCGCCGTCGTCCGCTGTACCCGTTCGAAGCCGACGCGACGTACGATCCCGCCTCATATACTACGTACACGCGGAAGCCCTGAGCTTCTCCGGCCCGGAGGCATTTCGGTGGCACAGGCAAGCCCTGCTCGACTGAGCACAGACGAGTTCCAGGCGCTCTTCGAGCGCTGCAGCAACTGGGGCCGCTGGGGGCCCGACGACGAGCGCGGGACGCTCAACCTGATCACGCCCGAGCATTGCGTCCGCGCGGCCGGGCTGGTCCGCGAGGGCCACACCGTGAGCTGCGCCTGGCCGATCAACACGGCCGCCGACGTGGACAACATCTTCCCGGCGACGCATCTGATGATGCGGGCTGGCGACGTCGTCGAGACGTGGCCGACCCGCTCGACGGCCGACTACCTGGCCCTGGCCCCACACGGGATGACCCACTCCCACCTCGACGCCCTCTGCCACTTCTCCTGGCAGGGCAAGATGTACAACGATCGGCCGGTGAGCCTGGTCACCTCGATGGGGGCCTTGGCGAACGCCATCACGATCGGCCAGGACGGCATCGTCGGGCGGGGGGTGTTGCTCGACCTGCCGGCGGCGCAAGGTGTCGAGTGGTTGGAGCCGGGGACGGCGATCGTGCCCGCGGATCTCGAGGCGGCCGAGGCGGCGGCCGGCCTGCGCGTCGAGGCGGGCGACATCCTGCTGGTGCGGACCGGCCGCCACCGCCGCCGTCAGCAGGTCGGTCCCTGGGACAGCCGCTCGCTGCTGGCCGGCCTGGACACGGACTGCGCCCCCTGGCTGCGCGAGCGCGAGGTCGCCCTGCTCGGATTCGACGGGGTTAGCGACGCCTTCCCCCACGGCGTCGAGGGGGTCGGCCTGCCGATCCACACCCTGACGCTGGTTGCGATGGGGATGCAGCTCCTGGACAACCAGAACCTCGAGGAGCTGGCCGCGGCCTGTGCCGAGCGGTGGCGCTGGGCGTTCCTGCTGGCGATCGCCCCCCTTCGGATCGAGCGTGGCACCGCCTCGGCCACCAACCCGATCGCCGTGTTCTGAGCCTGCCAGGTAGCACAAGACCGGCATGCCCGCACACGCGAAGTCCGGAGCATCCTTCGTGGCCCGGCTCAGCGGGTTGGGGTCTGGACCTCATCCAGAGCTTGCTGTAGCACGGCCCGACACTGCTCCTCGTCCCAGTGGCCCGCGTTCAACTCGGCGAGGCACGATTGCCAGCGTGCCCAGAGCCGACCGGTCGCATCTTCTGGTGGCAGAGCGGCGAAGGACTGGAACCGCTCCGCTTCCCAATCCTCGAGCGCGTCGAGGGAGAGGTCATGGCGCAGGTAGCGCCGAAGAAGCTCCAGGAACGTTTCCCGCATGACTACTCCGCGGCCCGAATGGCCCAACTTGCCCCGCGAGCGGGTGAGCCGCGACGAGCTGCGACGGCTCTTCAATCAAGCTCGATTGTACCATCGTCTCCTCCATGGAGAGCTTCGGGCCGTGGTGCGCGACCAGCATCCCGCGCCGGCGGCCGCGAGGCAGCGGCCGGGGACGGTATCGCAGATCGTCATCTACTTCGACGGTGTTGCGCCGATCGCCGAGGTTCATCAGTACGTGCGACCCGATGGGAGCCTCGGCGCCAGCGGACAACCCGACCCCATCCGACTGGTCCTGAACGGGCGCGTCTATCTCCAGGCACGGCAACCGAGGTGAACTCGACCCGCCTGCTGTTCTACGTGACGCTGATGCTGCTGGTCAGCTTCACGTTCTCGTTCGTGCGCGACGTCGGCTTCGCGAACGCGGTCCCCTGGGTCGTCTCGTTCTGGCTGCTCTGGGGCTTGGGCGTCTACTGGCTGCGGAGCCGCGGGTCAGGGCGGCAGTAGGCCCCTCGGACACCCACATCGTTACGGTGTGGGCTCGGACAAGCCGGATCGGCCGATGTTGTTGACGACGATCACGTTGCCATTGACGTGGTAGACGATCCAGAACCGGGCAGTGGCGTAGACCGTGTAGAACACTGCCGGCATCAGGATCAGGTGGTTCGCCAGATTGTCCGGCGATGGGTCGAGCTGGATCAAGCCGAGCAGGCGCCGGACTTCTCTTCGATCGGCGTCGCTCAGGGCTCGAAGGAACGGTAGGACCGGGACGCTGAGCCGAAGCGTGTACTGCACCGCGTGGGGATCAGGCCCAGCCCAGCTCGCGATCGAGATCTTCGAGGCTGATCGTCTCGCCCCGTTGCTCGGCTTCGTAGCCTGCCTGGATGCCGGCCATGAACTCCAGGTCGCTGAGCATGGCCATGCGCAGTCGGTGCGCTCGCTCCTCGAGCTTCTTGGCGTACTCGAGCTCCTCGGCGAGTTGCTCGGTCATGCGCGACGCTCCTTCGAGGCCTCTCGCCCCGCCATGATAGCGGAAGCACCAGGCGCCGCGCCCAACGCGGCCGGGAAATCGTTGCCCGACGTCTAGCAGGGTGGTAGACCGAAGGTACACGGCTAGGCAGAACGAGAAGGGTGGGTGCGGATGAAGCTGGCGCGACGCGGACGAGTGGTGGTGTGCGGGCTGTTGGTGGCCCCGTTGATCCTGGCGTGCGGGGCCGGCTCGCAGCCGACGGCGGCCCCGAAGGAAGAGCGGGCGGCAGAGACGCGGGCGACGACGGCGCCGGCCACGGC
>JACCZL010000161.1 GCA_013695975.1 Chloroflexota bacterium | reverse complement strand
CGATATGGCGCACCTTGCCCTCCTGCTGGAGCTCGACGAGCGTGCCGAGCGACTCCTCGTAGGGCACTTCCGGATCGGGGCGGTGAAGCTGGTAGAGGTCGATCTGGTCCCGACGCAACCGGCGCAGGCTGCCCTCGCACGCCTCGCGCAGGTGCTCAGGACGCCCGTCGGGGCGCCACTGGCCGGGTCCGTCGCGCTGAAAGCCGCCCTTGGTAGCGATCACGAGGCCTTCGCGATAGGGATGAAGTGCCTCGGCGATCAGGCTCTCGGACACGTCCGGTCCGTAGGAGTCGGCCGTGTCGATCAGGTTGACCCCGAGCTCTACCGCCCGCCGCAGCACCGCGATCGCGCCGTCGCGATCGGCGGGCTCCCCCCAGACGCCGTCGCCCGTGATCCGCATGGCGCCGAAGCCGAGGCGGCGCACGGTCAGGTCGCCGCCGAGCGTGAGGGTTCCGGTCGAGTCGTCGGTCAGGGCTGGGGTCGAGTCGGTCACCGAGGTCCTTCCTTTTCTCGAGGGTCTGCCTAGCGCCCGGCCGGGGGCCCAGCGGCGGGTGGAGGGGCGTGAGCGCGGCGAGATCTCTGCGGGACCCACCGTAGCCAGCGCGTCGACTCTACCTGCGCCTCGGTGCGCCGAGCCGAACGAGGAGGCACGAGGCGAACACGTCAACGACGACCCCGACCACGTGCGCGGAGTCGTTATCGCGAGCAGGCCCCTGAGCAGCCCAATCGCCGTCCCGTTGAGGACGGCCGCGCGAATGTCGAGCGACGCGCGCTTGACCTGTGGCACCTCGCCTCGGCGCGGACGCGGGAGGTGGAAGCCGAACTAGAGCAGGGCGACGCCGATCACGGCCAAGAGCGCGTCGTCGGGGATCGCTCCGGAGGCGACGCTGTCAACGATCACGCCCGCGACCAAAGGCCGGCGCGATCGACGCGATAGGCGCCAGTTGATCCGCGCGCACATGCCCGATCGAGGCCGCCGTCGCGGCGACCGCCGAGATGCCGAGGTTCGCGCCCGCACCGGCGGCGGGGGAGGAGGCGACGAGCAGCACGAGCGGCTGGCGCATGTTGCCGAGCACGAGGCCGGCGAGCCCGCCGGCGAGGGCGACGGCGAAGCACCAGGCGGCGACGGCGAGGAGGGCGAGGGGGTCCGAGGTCACGGGCGCGGCACGGGAGGGACGCAAGGAGACGGCTGCCAGCCCTCGAACACGAGCTGAGTGAGGCCCATCAGTGAGTCTCGGCGGGCGAGCGCCGCCGAAAGGCCAAGTCGGACGAGAAGCCCTTCGTCCGCTCGCCCAGGCGACTTTGCCACATTGCCGATCGTTCACGGTGCCTCGCCACCTCGCGCTCGGGCGCACTTCTTGGTCGCCGCACGTTCCGCGCAGCGCCGATTCGTGTCACTCCGGGCACTCGCTGTGGTGCTTGCGTCTGTGGCGTCGGTGCTCGCCGCCGCTCAGGCGTGGTCCGGCAGACACGCCATCAATCCGGATGGCATCTCCTATCTGGACATCGCCGACGCCTACTTGGCCGGCGACTTCTCAAATGTCGTCAACGGCTACTGGAGCCCGCTGTACTCCTGGCTGCTCGCTGGCGCCCTGGGTGTGGCGCGCGTGGGGTTTCGTTCCGAGCTCGTTGTGGTTCACGCCGTCAACTTCGGCCTCTTCCTGTGCTCGCTGGTGGCCTTCTCGCTGTTCGTTCGCGAGCTCATTCGCTTCCGGGGAAAGCTGCCGGGGGAAAGCGCAATGACGGCAGCGCTGCCCGACTGGGTGCTAGTGGCGCTCGCCTACGCCATCTTCACATGGTCATCCCTCAGCCTGATCACGCTGTCTGTCGTCACGCCGGATCTCTGTGTGGCCGCGGTCATGTACGGGGTCGCGGCGCTGCTGTTGCGGATCCAATCGGGTGGCCGGCGCTGGAGGCTCTTCGCCGTCCTGGGAGGGATCCTCGGAATGGGCTATCTGGCGAAGGCCGGCGTTCTGCCGCTGGCGGCAGGCTCCCTGCTGGCCTCCGGATTGGCGATGCGGGATTGGCGCGCCGCCATGCCGAGGGTCATGGTCGCGGCTAGCTGCTTCTGCATCCTGGCCGCGCCGTGGGTGGCGGTCCTGTCCGCGTCCAAGGGGCGGCCGACCTTCGGCGACAGCGGCAAGCTGAACTACGCCTGGGCGGTCAACGACGTGCCGATCTTCGCAAATTGGCAGGGCGGCGACCCCCTCGACGGCACGCCGCTCCATCCGCCCAGCCGCCTCGTGGAGCATCCTGCCACCTTCGAGCAAGGCGACCGCGTGGCGGGCTCCCTGCCGCTTTGGTACGACCCCTCTTTCTGGTACGAGGGCGTGACACCTCACTTCAGCCTTCATGGTCAGCTCGAAGTGCTCACTGACGCGGCGCACGTGTACGACTACATCCTGCTTCGAGGTCCCCAGGCGCTGCTCGTCGTAGGTTTCGCGCTTATCTGGTTGCGCGTGCGTCGCGTCCCGCGCCTGCGCGATCTTCCATCGGCGGTCTTCCTCCTGCCGTCCGCGGCGGCGCTCGCCATGTACGCCCTGGTACACGTGCAGCCCCGTTATGTGGCGGCGTTCGTGACCGTCGGGTGGGTTGCCTTGTTCTCGGCCCTCGCCACGCCACGCCGTAGAGGTCAGCATGCGCTCGTAGCGGTCGGCTTGGCAATGGCGCTCACGCTGCTGGGTACCCAGGCAGTCACGGCGCTTGATCCGCGACGGCCGGTCGCCTCTGAGTGGGAGGGTGGAGGGGCGGAAGGCCACTGGCGGGTAGCCACTTCGCTGCGAGCGATGGGGGTGCGTCGGGGGGATGAGGTGGCCTACGTCGGAGACCCATTCGGGCCTCTCCGGGCCTACTGGGCTCGTCTCGCCGACGCTCGCATCACCGCCAACGTCGCCGAGCCCGACGCTTTCTGGACGGCTTCGCCCGCGGTGCGCTCCGCCGTCCTTCGAAAGCTGGCGACGAGCGGGGCGAAATTGGCTGTGTCAGACCGCCGTCCGCCGCCCGGGTCGGGCGCCGGATGGAGACCGCTGTCGAGAACAGGTCGGTACGTGCTGGTGCTCGACCCGAAGGCCTGACCGCCTGGTCCCTCCTACTCGACGTACCCCAGGCCGTGTGTCAGGTCATCGAGCATCCGTGAGCGGTTGCCGTTGGTGATCCGACCGGGCACCGTCCACCCCTCGCGGGCGTAGCGTGGGCGTACCTCGAGCAGACGGCGGTGACGAGCGATGTATTGCTCCGTATCTCC
>JACCZL010000150.1 GCA_013695975.1 Chloroflexota bacterium | reverse complement strand
ACGCCATCCTCCTCGGACTCTGGTTGGCCGTTGGCCTGGCTTACTTCGGGCGCCCCGGCGGCCTCGAGGGCGGTGAGGGCGATGACTGGAAACTCCTGGGGGTCGTGCTCGGCTCGCTCGCGATCGTGCCCCTGGCGCTCCTCGACGACCGCCGCCGACTCGGTCCATGGCCGCAGCTTCTCGGCCAGGTCGCTATCGCCGCGATTCCGGTCCTCTTTGGGCTGCGCATCGGGAGCATCGCCTCGCCGTTCGGACCGGCCATCGCGCTCCCCCCCTGGCTCGACGTCCCGCTGACGATGCTCTGGATCGTCGGGATGATTAACGCGATCAACCTGATCGACACGATGGACGGTTTGGCGGCCGGCATCGCGATGCTCGCGGCGTTCGTGCTCTTCACCCGCAGCCTCTGGTTTGGCCAGTACACGATCGCCGTTCTGCCGCTCGCCCTGGCCGGTTGCACGCTGGGCTACCTGCCGCACAACTTCCATCCGGCGCGGATCTTCATGGGCACGTCCGGCGCGGTCCTGCTCGGCTACTGGCTGGCGACGATGAGCGTGATCGGCGGGGCCAAGGTCGGCACGGCCTTCGTCGTCCTGGGCATCCCGATCCTCGACACCGCCTGGGTCATCGTCCGTCGCCTCCTGGCGCGGCGCTCCCCCTTCCAGGGCGGCGACGACGAGCACCTCCCCCACCGCATCCACGCGCTCGGCCTGACCCAGGTCCAGACCGTGCTGGTCCTCTACATTACCTGCGCCCTCTTCGGCGCCCTCTCGCTGACCCTCCACTCCCCGGCCGAAGGCCCGACCATGGCCAAGGTCTACCTCCTGCTCGGCATGGTCGCCGTCATGGCCCTCGTCCTCTCCACCGTCACCCTCCTTAGCCTCCGCCGCAAGCGCAAGGTCGGGACTGGACGCTGAGGGGGGAGGCAAGCTGAGCGTCGGAGGAGCGGTTTCAAGCCCGCGTCTCTCGGTCATCCTGGCACGAGGTCGCCTGAGGGACGAACGGGAGACGCGCTAATCCTCCAGCGGCACCGGGATCGGCAGGAACCGGAGCCGCTCGAACAACGGCAGCGCTGCTCTGATCTTGCAGCGCAGCTCGCGGTAGCGCGCCTGCTGGTCGGGCGTCATGGCGCCGCCGCGATAGACCCGCTCGAGCTCAGTCAGGTAGTCTGCGAGTAGGTGGTCCCAATCCAGGGAGATCGAGGCCCGGTTCCAGTCGGGTAGCTCTTCCCATTCCTTGGCCAGATTCGGCAAGTCGTTGACTTCCGCGATCAACGCACCAAGACCTTGCTCGATCCGTAGCGCTACGTTGGATGTCGCAACCACCGTAGGTCCGTCCTCTCGGGTCGCCGGAGCACGCCCAGGCCATTGTCGGGCTGGAAAGCCGTCATCCAATGGCCCATCGCTACGCGGTAGTCTACCATGATCCAGGCGAGGCCGGCCGGTCCTTCGAGACCACCTGAGCGGCGCACGATCGTGAGTTGCCAGGCTCCCTGGTAGCGGTTGGTGAGGACGCCGCTTGTCGGGTCCAAGACGACGTTTCTGATGCTGTCGAGGTACTCCTGGAGTGTCGTCCCCGGGGGCCACTCGTGTCGTCGGACGACATGGCGTAGGTAGTGCGCCTCGGCCGGGCTGAGCCGATCATTCCCCCTGAGAATCTGTCCTCGCCACACAAGACCGGCGAGCCGGCCGCCAGTCCGTTTCAGTGCGGTCGGATCGAAGCCGGCTTGCGCCACATGCTCGAGCACGAGTTGGAGCTCCGCCACACTGAGCCGTCGGGTGCCGGTGGCTGCCACCATGAGCTGGTCCGGATCCACGGCGCTACCAGGGTAAGGCCGCGAGGGTTTCGACCGTCGGTAGGGTAGCGCGGCGGGCGGCGAGGCGGGCCGTCGCGCGGGCGTGTGCGCGCCGGGCACGAGCGAGGGCGGCTGAGACCCGTCGGGGCGCCGTGGCGCCGGGCACGTCGCGGGCCTCGACCGAGGCTCGGACCGACAGCCGGGCGGGTGACTCGGCAAGAATCGGTGAGTAGGCGCCGAGCTGCTCCGGGGACAGCTCGGCCAGGCGCTCGCCGTGGTCACGGACGATCGCCCCGACGATCGAGTGGGCCTCGCGGAAGGGCAGGCCCGCCCGTGTCAGGTGGTCGGCCAGGTCGGTCGCCAGCAGCAAAGGGTCCGCGGCGGCCCGGGCCAGCCGCTCGGGCTGGACCCGCAGGGTCCCCAGCATCTCCGCGCTGAGCCGCAAGCAGGCCAGCGCGTCGTCGACTGCCCGAAAGTACGGCTCCTTGTCCTCCTGGAGGTCCTTGTTGTAGGCCAGCGGCAGACCCTTGAGCGTGACCAGGAGCTGGACCAGGCTGCCGACGGCGCGACCGCTCTTGCCGCGCACCAGCTCGGCCACGTCCGGGTTCTTCTTCTGCGGCATGATGCTGCTGCCCGTCGCGTAGGCGTCGTCCATCGAGACGAAGCCGAACTCAGCGCTGCTCCAGAGGACCAGCTCCTCGGCCAGCCGTGAGAGGTGGACGGCGATCAGGGCCAGGGCCGCGAGGTGCTCGACCACGAAGTCGCGGTCGCTCACGGCGTCGAGACTGTTGGCCGAGATCTGGGCGAAGCCGAGCAGCTCGGCCACGTAGGCACGGTCGAGCGGATAGGGCGCGCCGGCCAGCGCCCCCGAGCCCAGCGGCAGGACGTCGGCGCGCACGTAACCGTCCTCCAGCCGGCCCAGGTCACGGGCGAGCATCTCGACGTACGCCAGCCAGTGATGGGCAAGCAGGACCGGCTGAGCCCGCTGAAGGTGGGTGTAGCCCGGCAGGATCAGCCCACGGTCCGCCTCGGCCCGCGCCAGCAGCGCCGCCTGGAGCTGGAGCACCGCCGCGGTGCTGTCGCAGAGGGCCTGCCGAGTCCACAGCCGCAGGTCGGTTGCCACCTGGTCGTTGCGCGCGCGGGCGGTGTGGAGCCGCCCGCCGGCCGCGCCGGCCAGCTCGCCCAGTCGGACCTCGACCAGCGTATGGATGTCCTCCCACGCGGCGTCAGCGCTCGGCCCGCCCTGGTCGTCCAGCTCGGCGTGCAGCCGCGCCAACCCGTCCACAATCGCGCGCGCATCCTCGAGCGGGATGATCCCCTGGCGCCCGAGCATCCGCGCATGGGCGATGCTGCCGGCGATGTCTTCCCGATACAGCCGCCGGTCGACCGGCAACGAGTTGTTGAAGGCGTCGACACTTGCGCTGGTCGGCTTGGCGAACCGACTCCCGTACAGCTTAGCCATCATCCGTAGGGGCGGGGTCTCCCCGCCCAAACCAAGGGCGGGGAGACCC
>JACCZL010000148.1 GCA_013695975.1 Chloroflexota bacterium | reverse complement strand
GCCGAGGCTGCCGCTACGGCTCCGCTCGCGCCTCCGACAACCCAACCGACCAGCCCTCCGACGCCCGAGCCGACCCCAGCGGCGGCGCCACAGCCGACGACCGAGCCGGCGCTGCCCGTACCCCAACCGATGGACAAGCCGATCGCCCGCGACGAGTACGGCGCGACGACGGCGGGCGCGCGCCAGCCGGGCGCCCTGGCGGAGCTGATCACGCCGACCGAGAACCACTATCACGTCACAAAGAACCCGGTCTCCGATCCAGTCGTCAGGCCCGAGAGCTGGCGGCTGGTCCTCGATGGCGAGCTCCAGCGGCCGGTCCAGCTCGACTACCGCACCCTGCGGCAGCTTCCGGCTGTCGAAATGGCCAAGACGCTCGAGTGCATCAGCAACTTCACCGCCGAGTGCCAGCTCGTCCCCTTCGGCTGCGAGCTGATCGGCACCGCCGTTTGGAAGGGCGTGCCGCTCAAAGACTTGATCGAGCTGGCCGGCGGCTTCAAGCCGGGCGTCGTCAGCGTCTCGCTCTTCGGCGAGGACGAGTTCGTCAGCGCGATTCCCGCCGAGGTCGCCCTGGACCCGGGCACGCTCCTGGCCTACGAGATGAACGGCGATGTCCTGCCCTACGAGCACGGCTACCCCGCCCGGATCCTCACGCCCGGCCGCTACGGCTACAAGAGCCCCAAGTGGGTCCGTGGGATTCGCCCAACCACCCGCGAGGTCCCCGATTGGTACGCCCAGCGGAACTGGAGCAAGGACGGGATCGTCAAGACGATGTCGCGGATCGACGTGCCGGCGCCAGGCGCCGCGCTGGCGCCGGGCCGACAACGCATCGCCGGCATCGCCTACGCCGCCGACCGTGGCATCTCGATGGTGGAATTCAGCGCCGACGGGGGCCAGACCTGGCAGACGGCCACCTTCCTCGAACCGGCGCCCGGCAAGGACGCCTGGATTCGCTGGGAGGGGGGCTTCGAGCTGCCGCCAGGGGCGATGGCTCGGCTGTTCGCCCGCGCCACCGACGGGACCGGCCGTCTCCAGACGCGGGAGTTCGTCCTCCCGGCGCCAAACGGCGCCAGCGGCTGGAACAGCATCGAGGTCAAGAGCGCCTGAGCTGAGGCGCACCGGACCCGCCAGAGGTCCAGCTCCTTCGCAGCACGATCACCACTCAGCCGCTCGGCATGAGATGCCAGGGAGCGGCCAGGCGTGTCATGATGTCCTCCAGTTACGGAGGCTTCTTGAGCGCGGAATTCCACCTGATCCTCAACGTCGCCGCCGCTGTCACGATCGCCCTCGTCGGGGGGCTGCTGGCCCACCGCTTGCGCCAGTCGGTGATCGTCGGATATCTGCTCGCGGGCGTGGTCATCGGCCCGTTCACGCCGGGCTTCGTCGGCGACCGCGAGCAGATCGCCGCCCTGGCCGAGGTCGGCGTGATCTTTCTGATGTTCGCGCTCGGGATCGAGTTTTCCCTGAAGGAGCTGGCTCGGATCAAGGGCGTGGCGATCGTCGGCACCACGGTCCAGGTGCTGCTCACGATGGCGGCCGGCGTTGGACTGGGGACGCTGCTTGGCTGGCCGCCCCAGCAGGGCCTCTTCTTCGGCGGGATCATCGCGATTAGCAGCACGATGGTGATCCTGAAGACGCTGCTCGACCGCGGCGAGCTTGCCAGCGGGCATGGACGCATCCTGCTCGGCATGCTCATCGTCCAGGATTTGGCGGTCGTCGTCCTGATCGTGCTGCTCCCCGCCCTGGCCGCCGGCGGTGACACGGCGCTTTACGAGCTGGCATGGACGCTCGCCAGGGCGGTGGCCTTCATCGCCGCCACGCTCTTCCTGGGCACGCGGGTCGTCCCCCGACTGATGACGCGCGTCGAGCGTCTGCGGTCCGCCGAGCTGTTCCTGCTGACCGCCGTGGCGCTCGCACTCGGCGCGGCCACCGTCAGCACCGTCCTGGGCCTCTCGCCGGCCCTGGGCGCGTTCATGGCCGGGCTGATGCTGAGCGAGACCGAGTTCGACCATCGCGTCGTCGCCGAAGTCGTCCCGATGCGCAACCCCTTCGCCACCCTCTTCTTCGTGTCGGTCGGGATGCTGATCGATCCGGCCTTCATCGTCGAGAACCTGCTGCTGGTGGTCGGGATGGCACTATTCATCGTGCTGGTCAAGGCGCTGACGACCGCCGTGGCGATCGTGCCGTTCCGCCTCGGCAGCAATACCACCGTCTTCACCAGCCTGGGGATGATCCAGATCGGCGAGTTCAGCTACGTCCTCGCGCGGGCCGGGCGCGAGACGGGGGCCGTCTCGGACACCCTCAACAATCTCGTCCTGACGTCCTCGGTGCTCACGATCGTGCTGACCCCGCTGGCGTTTCGGGTCGCGCCACGGATCGGGCGGGCGCTCGCCCATGCGCCGATGATCGGGGCGTTGTTCGCGGCTCGAGCGGCGGGCATCGAGGAGGAGGACGCGCTCGACGGTCACGCCGTGGTCATCGGCTACGGGCGGGTCGGCCGCCAGGTGGCCACCGGGCTGCGTGGGATCGGCCTGCCAATGGTGGTGATCGAGGAGGACCTTCAACTGGTCCAAGAGCTGACTGCCGCGGGCGTTCCGGCGATTTACGGCGACGCCTCACACGCCACGATCCTGGCGGCGGCCCACTCCGAGCGGGCCCGCGTGATCGTCGTCGCCCTCCCCGACGCGGGCGCGACGCGGGTCGTCGTGCGCGAGACCCGCCGGGTCAATCCCACTGCGCCGATCCTGGCGCGGGGGGCGCGCGAGGAGGAGGACGCGGTGCTCAGGCAGGCCGGCGCGACGACGGTCGTCACGCCCGAGCAGGCCGGTGCAATGCTGCTCCTCGAAGAGACCGCGCGGGCGCTCGACATCCCGGTCACAGACTGGACGAACGAGCAGCGTGAGCCAACCGCCATCGCCGCGACCACGGCCCCTCTGCGTTCACGCTAGCCATCGAACTACCAATACTCGTGCTACAGTTGGACCGGCCCGGTGTCGGCCGGAGAAGTACGATGAAGCGATCCAGCGAGGACAGCATAGGAGTCTCGTTCCGATCACCGACACCCCGCCGGGACCGCATCGGGAAGGCGGCGGCCGGGGGTCAGCGGGCGGAAGACCCATCCCGCGAGGCCCAACGCGCCCTCTCCACACTTCTGAGCAACCTGCCCGGCATGGCGTACCGCTGCCGGAATGACCGCGACTGGAGCATGGAGTTCGTCAGCGAAGGCTGCGTCGAGCTCACCGGTTACCGGCCGAGCGAGCTGATCGACAATCGGGTCATCGCGTACGCCGAGCTGATCTCCCTTGAGGATCGGGCGCGGGTCTGGGAAGAGGTGCAGGAAGGCCTGCGGCATGACCGCCCCTTTAGGGTGGTCTACCGCATTCAGACCGCCGCCGCCGATGAGAAATGGGTCTGGGAACAGGGTCGCGGGGTCCACTCCGATGACGGGGAGCTGGTCGCGCTCGAAGGATTCATCACCGACATCACCGACCGCAAGCGCGCCGACGAGCTGCTCGAGCTGCGCGTCGCCGAACGCACGCGCGAGCTCGCCACCCTGCTCGAAGTCTCCCATAACGTCGCCTCGACCCTCGAGTTGAAACCACTGCTCGGCCTGATCCTCGAGCAGCTCAAGACCGTGGTCGACTACACCGGCTCGTCGATCCTCACCCTCGAGGGAGACGAGCTGAGGATCGTCCACGCTCGTGGGGCGATGGCGCCGGAGCTGGAGCGGGACGCCGTCGGGCTGCGCTTTGCGGTGCGGTCCGCGCCGGCCATCTGGGAGGCGATGACGCGACGGGAACCGATGATCGTCGACGACGTCCGGGCCGACACTGAGCTTGGGCGGGCCTATCGCCAGGCGCTCGGCACGCGCCTCGAGACGCCGCCGTTCTGCTACATTCGCGCCTGGATGGGGATACCGCTGGCCCTCAAGGATCGCCTCATCGGCATGCTCAGCGTGTCGCGGACCGAGCCGAACGTCTTCACCCAGCACGACGCGACCATGGCCCTGGCGATCGCGAACCAGGCCGCCGTGGCGATCGAGAACGCCCGCCTGTATGAGCGGGCGCAGGCGGCGGCCGCGCTCGAGGAGCGCCAGCGTCTGGCTCGTGAGCTGCACGACTCGGTCTCCCAGGCCCTCTACGGGATCGCTCTGGGCGCCCAAACCGCCCGCACCCTGCTCGATCGCGATCCGAGTCGCGTGGCCGAGCCGCTCGACTACGTCCTGTCCCTCGCCGAGGCCGGGCTAGCCGAGATGCGGGCGCTGATCTTCGAGCTGCGGCCCGAGTCACTGGAGCAAGAGGGTCTCGTCGCCGCGCTCGACAAGCAGGCAGCCACCCTGCGGGCCCGCCACGGGATCACGGTCGAGGCCGCCCTCTGCGATGAGCCGGACGTGCCCCTGGAGCTGAAGGAGCCGATCTACCGCATCGCCCAGGAGGCGCTCCACAACACCGTCAAGCACGGACGCGCGAGTCGGGTCGAGCTGCGGCTGGAGTGCGGCCCGGACGAAATCGTCCTGGATGTGCGCGACGATGGGGTCGGCTTCGACCCGAGCGGGGAGTTCCCCGGTCACCTGGGGCTCCGCTCGATGCGCGAACGGGTCGCCGCGTTCGCCGGAACGGTAGAGATCGAGAGTGCACCTCAGCAGGGCACGCACGTCCGCGCCCGGATCCCGCGGCAACGCGGTGCCCCGCCCGTCGACGGGCGGCCGTGACCGCGGGGACGGCCGAGCGGTGACGCGATGATGGAACGCCTGACCGGCATGCGCTACGTCGTCCCCTTGCGCGAGGGTGGGTCGCTGCCGGCCGTGTTCGAGACCGGGCCGTGCGGGCAGTACGTAGTCAAGTTCCGCGGCGCCGGCCAGGGCGCCAAGGCGCTGATCGCGGAGTCCCTGGCGGCGGGGCTGGCGCAGGCGCTGGGCCTGCCGGTGCCCCGACCGGCGATTGTCGCGCTCGACGACGGCTTCGACAAGGGAGAACCCGATCCGGAGATCCAGGACATCCTGCGCGGCAGCGTCGGGGCGAACTTCGGGCTGGCCTATCTGGCCGGTGCCCTCGCCTTCGACCCGGCCGTCGATCGCGACGTCTCGCCCGAGCTGGCGGCGGAGATCGTCTGGTTCGACGCCTTCATCACCAACGTCGACCGCACGGCGCGCAACACCAACCTGCTGCTCTGGCGCGGGCAACTCTGGCTGATCGACCACGGGGCGTCGCTGTACGTCCATCACCGCTGGGAAGGCTGGGAGGATCGGATCCAGGCGCCGTTCCCGCGGATCCGGGACCACGTCCTGCTCGCCTTCGCCGTCGACCTCGAGGCGGCCGACGCCCGCCTGGGCCCACGCCTGACCGAGGAGGCGATCCGCGGCGTCGTAGCAGACCTGCCGGACGAGTGGCTCGGCGACGAGGTCCAGTTCCCGGCCCTGGCCGCGCACCGCGCGGCGTACGTCTCGTATCTCGCGGCACGGCTGCACGGGCCGCGCCACTGGCTCCAGGAAGCGATCGATGCCAAGCGACGCGGCCCCGCTCCCTTCGCCTCCCGCCTCACCCACCGCGTGGTATAGCTACGCCGTGATCCGCGTCGTGCCCCGCGTGGAGCGGGGCGAATGCCTCAACGTGGGCGTGATCCTCTTCGCCCGAGAGCTGGGCTACCTCGAGGCGCGGATCGAGCTCGACGCGGCGCGGCTGCGCGCGCTGGCGCCGGAAGCCGACGCCGCACAGATCGATCGGCACCTGCGAACGATCTCCGCGATGTGCGCCGGCGCGCCGGAAGGCGGGCCACTCGCCGCGCTGCCGCCCTCTGACCGGTTCCACTGGTTGACCGCGCCGCGCAGCACCGTGATCCAGACCTCGCCGATCCACGTCGGCGCCACGGCCGATCCCGAGGTCACCGTCGAAGAGCTGCTCGACGCCTTCGTGCGCCCACCCACCGCCTGATCCCCAAGGAGGCATCTGGGCGGAAATCCGTACGTCACCGACTCTCACGGTCCAGACACGTGGAGATTCGCATCGCTCGTCCTGGGGGCGCGGAATTGGCGGGGGCCGCGGTGTGGTACGCTTCGGCCGGGCGGAGGCGGAGCATGGCGACCATGGAGCGGCGGCTGACGCTGGAAGAGTTCCTCGGGCTGCCGGAGGAGAGCCCAGCCCTCGAGCTGATCGACGGGATGGTGAGCCAGAAAGTGGCACCCCAATGGGTGCATGGGCTCCTACAGATCCGCGGGGGCACCCTGATCAACGAGTACGCCTTGCCGCGGAAGCTCGCCGTGGCCTTCAGCGAGATCCGCGAAGCGTTCGGGCGGGACTCGCTGGTGCCCGACATCGGGGTCTACCGCTGGGAGCGGATCCCCCGCACCGCGACCGGCCGGCTCACGAACGCCCCGCCGATCCCGCCGGACATCGCGATCGAGATCATCTCGCCCGGCCAGACCGTGGCCGAGATGGTCGAGAAGGGCCGGCGCTACCTCATCCATGGGGTCGAGATCGTCGTCATCGTCAACCCGGGTCCCGAGACGGTCACCCTCCTGCGGGCCGGCGGCGGTCCCACGACCTTGCGCGGGGAGGACCGGATCGGCCTCGAGGCGGTGCTGCCGGGTCTCGAGCTGACGGTCCGAGCATTGTTCGACACCCTGCAGTTGGATTGACGGCCCGACGGATCGCCGTGGGCGAGCGAGTCGTCTCCTCCGGGCCGCGCGGTTCGCAGACCCGATCGCTCTAACGAGCGGCGAGCGGCAGGGCTTGGGTGGTGGGCGTGGCTGCTCGGCGGATGGCCGCGACCAGCGCGTCGCAGGGCTCGTGCTTGCCGACGAACGCGCACGCGCCGGCGGCCGCGGCCC
>JACCZL010000141.1 GCA_013695975.1 Chloroflexota bacterium | reverse complement strand
GCCGAGGCTTCGGCGCCGCTGCTCGGGGTGGCCCGAACCCTCGGCGCGCCCGTCGTCACCACCTGGATGGGCAAGGGGGCGATCCCGGAGGACGATCCGCTCTTCGGCGGCGCCATCGGCGACACCGGCAGCACCTGTGGCAACCGATTGGCGGCCGAGGCTGACGTCCTGCTGGCGGTCGGCTGCCGCTTTACCGACTGGTCGGCCTCGTCCTACCGCCGCGGCGTCACCTTCGGCATCCCACCGAGCCGGCTGGTCCAGATCGACGTCGACCCGCACGAGCTAGGCAAAAATTACCCGGTCGAGATCGGGATCGTGGCCGACGCGCAGTCGGCGCTGGTCGACCTGCTGAGCGCCCTCGAAGAGCGCCACCCGTCACCCGACGACGCCTACCGGGAGGAGATCGCCGGGCTCAAGGCCGAGTGGTCGCGGCTCCAGGACGGCAAGCGGCTGTCCGAGGCCCGCCCGATGACCCAGGCGCGGGCGATCCGCGAGATCCGCGCCGCGGCCGACCGCGGGGCGATCGTGACCAGCGGGGCCGGAGTGGTCCAGGCGGTCGTCCGCCAGGACTGGGAAACCTACGAGCCGCGGACCCACATCACGTCGGGCGGGTTCAGCACGATGGGCTTCACCGTGCCGGCCGCGCTCGGGGCGAAGCTGGCCCAACCCGACCGCCAGGTGATCGCGATGGCCGGCGATGGCGACTTCCTCCAGACGATGCAGGAGATCGCCCTAGCCGCGATGTGGGACCTGCCGGTCCTCTTCGTCGTCTTGAACAACCATGGCTGGATCAGCATCAAGGGTGGCCAGATCGCGACCTTCGGGCGGCCCACGATGACCGACTTCGTCTGCCCGGACGGCTCGTCCTACAGCCCGGATTTCCGCGCCGTCGGCCACGCCTTCGGCCTCGAATCGAGCCGCGTCGACGACCCCGCCGAGCTGCGAGCGCAGGCCGCGCGGCTGCTGGCCAGCGGCGGTCCGGCCCTGCTGGAGGTGACCGTCGCCCGCGAGCACCCCGACGCCGGCCTGATCAAGACCGGCTGGTGGGACGTCCCGGTCCACGAAGGCCGCACCGAGGCCCGCGCCGCCTACGAGGCCGGCCGGGCCGAAGAGCAGCACTTGTAGCGAGGCAAGGTGAAGCTAGGCTTTGGGCCGATCACCTGGAACAACGAGGATCTGGCCGACCTACGAGCGCCGGTCGGCTACGAGCGGGTGCTCGACGAGATCCGAGCGAGCGGGTTCACCGGGACCGAGCTAGGCGACGGCTTCCCGCGCGACCCCGCCGAGTTGCGCGCGGCGCTCGCGTCGCGCGGGCTCGAGATGCCGTCGGCCTGGTGCGGGCTGAACCTGTTGGACGCCGGGTCCGAGGCGGCCGACCTGGAGCACGTCGAGAGGCTCGCAAGGCTGGTGCACGGGGTCGGCGGACGGTACCTCAACCTGGCCCACCAGGGCACGCCCGAGCGACGGGCCCGGGCAGGTCGGGCCGCCGACCCTGAGATGCCGCGCCTGGACGACGCACAATGGAGGCAGCTCGCGCTGCGCTGCGCGGCGGCCGGCCGCGTCGTCCGTGACCACGGACTTCGGGCCGCCTTCCACCCCCACGCCGGTACCTACGTCGAGACGGCCGAGGAGGTCGAGGAGCTTGGACGGCGGGTCGATCCCGATCTGCTCGGCTGGTGCTTCGATACGGGCCACGCGATCTACGGCCGGATCGACCCAGTCGACTTCATCCGCCGCCATGGGCCGCGCATCGTCCACGTCCACCTCAAGGACGTCGACGGGGCCGTACTCGAGCGCCTCCGCGCGGCGCGGGCCGGCTGGGAGGAGGGGTTGCGGAGCTACGTCTTCGCCGAGCTGGGCGAGGGCCTGCTGGACCTGGCGGGGGTGGTCGCCGCCCTACGGGATGTTGACTATAGCGGCTGGCTGATCGTCGAGCAGGACACGACTCGCCTGGAGCCCATCGACGCCGCCCGCCGAGCGCGGGCGGCGCTGCGAGCGCTCAGCTTGTGAACAAGTAGGCAGTAGGCAGAAAGACGAACCCCCGTCTACTGCCTATTACCTACTCGCGGTCACGTCAGCTTGTTTAGCGTGTAGCCGATGCCCGGACGGGTGTTGATGAAGCGCGGCTGGCCGGGGTCGGGCTCGATCTTTCCGCGCAGGCGGGCGATGTTCACGCGCAGCAGGTGAGCCTCGTCCTTGTACTCGGGGCCCCAGACCTTGGTGAGGAGGTCGGCCTGGGTCACGACGCGGCCGGCGTTGTGGGCCAGGAAGCTCATGATCCGAAACTCGGTCGGCGTCAGGTTGACCTGACTCCCGTGGACTCGGGCGACCTGCTGGGCGAAGTCGACCTCCAGCTCGCCGGTCTGGAAGACCGGTTGACCGCGCTCGCCATTCGAGAGCTGGGACCGCCGCAGGGCGGCGCGTACGCGCGCGAGCAGCTCATCCGAGCCGAACGGCTTAGTCAGGTAGTCGTCTGCCCCCGCGTCAAGCCCGGCGACCTTGTCCTCCTCGGCCTCGCGGGCCGTCAGCATGATGATCGGCAGGCTCGAGAAGTCGCGGATCCGCCGGCAGACCTCGCGGCCGTCGAGGCCGGGCATCATGATGTCGAGCAGGATCAGGTCCAGCTCCTCGGTCTCGACGGTCTTCAGGGCCTGGACGCCGTCCTTGGCGGTGACGACGCGATACCCGTTCAGCTCGAGGTTGCGCTGGACCAGCTTCAACAGCCGCGGATCGTCGTCCGCTACCAGGACCGTCGCCTTCTTGCTCGGGTTCATCCTTCCTCCAGTATGGGGGGGTCGTAGGGGCGCGATTCATCGCGCCCTCACATCCAG
>JACCZL010000082.1 GCA_013695975.1 Chloroflexota bacterium | reverse complement strand
GGGCAGCGCCACGATCGACGTGGTGCCGAGTCAGCTCTGGAATCCGAGCTCGACGGTCCATCTGCTCGGGCAGACCGGTGGCAGCCGAGGGACGCCGGCGCCGGTGCCGCACGATCTGAAGTGGGTGCGCGACGGCGCGGTCAACAAGCTGCTGGCGATCGAGGCCCGCGGCGGCCGCTCATGGCGACACGCGAACTGGGAGACGCCGGGTGGCGGGGGGATCGTGCAGCTCTTGCGCTTCAGCGCGATCGGCGCCCCCGCCGTTCGCACCTTCGTGCAGCTCGACCCGGCGATCCCGGGCGTGAGCCCCGCGTACGGTCGGAGGGTCCGCCTGCTGCGCTGGGCGGGGCGCGTGCTCGGCGTCCCGCAGCCCCACCCGCGCTACGTCGCGCTGGAGCAGCCGCTGCCGATTGCCCACTGGATGGCCGCGGTCTTGCGAGCCGGGGAAACCCCGCATCTGATGACGTTCACGAGCCCGGCGGTCCGACTATGCCGGGCTGCGCTCGAGGCCGGCGTCGACCTGCGTGGCGCCCAGCTCACCGTGACCGGTGAGCCAATGACGGCGGCCCGCCTGGCCGCCATTCGACGGGCCGGCGCGAGCGTCGTATCGCGCTACGGAAGCAACGAGTCGGGCACGATGGGGTATGGCTGCCTCCGGCCGGAGGCCCCGGATGAGGTCCACCTGTGGCACGATCTCCACGCGCTCGTCCAGCCGGGCTCGTCTCTGCCCGATTCGGGTCTCCCGGGGCAGGCCCTCTTGATCTCGTCGCTCCGTCCGACCGCGCCGGTGATCCTCTTGAACGTGTCGATGGGGGATCAGGCGGAGCTGGTGCAACGGGCCTGCGGGTGCGGGCTGGAGCGGCTGGGCTGGACCACCCATGTTCGCACGATTCGCAGCTTCGAGAAGCTCACGGCCGGCGGGATGACCTTTCTGGACACTGACGTGATCCGCGTGCTCGAAGTCGTCCTACCGGCTCGCTTCGGGGGCGGCCCGACCGACTATCAGCTCATCGAGGACGAGGCCGAAGGCGGCGGGGCCTGCCTGCGACTGCTGGTCCATCCGGCGATTGGGCCGCTCGACGCCGACGCGGTGGCCCAGGTCTTCCTCGAGGTGATCGGCAGCGAGTCGCCGTCGCAACGGATCATGGCGCTCCAATGGCGCGCAGGGGGTGTGCTGCGGGTGGAGCGGCGGCCCCCGCTGATCACCGCATCGGGCAAGATCCTCCATCTGCACCAGGAGCGCGACCCAGTGGCCCCCTGAACCCTCAGACGTTCCCTTTTCCGCGTCGACGGCGCCAGAGCGTGATCGGGAATCGATCGAGCAGCACGATCCCGAGCAACTCGTCGCGTGCGAAGCCGCCGAGCGCCACGTGCAGTTTTTGGGCCGTCCGATTCCAGCCGTCGACATGGCCGAAATAGACTGTCGCTCCCTCGCGCCGAGCTTCGGTCAGCGCCGCCCGCACGAGCGCCGTAGCCACGCCACGCCCCCGAACCTGGGGGAGCAGGTACAGCCCATAGCCGTACCGCTCGTGCGGACGGAGCGCCACCGACAGGTGGTAGTAGCCCAGTCGAATTGGGCCGCCGGTAAACCAGTAGCACCCGACGAGGCGCCCCTCCAGCTCGGCGATCAGCCCCACATCGCCACGCGCCCAGCGCCGCTCGGCCGGCTCACGGCCGAGGATGAGCGGCGCCAACCCCGGGGCGTCGCCCGGCGGATGGTCACCCCGGGTGGTGGCGCCGGGTCGAGGCCGCCGGACGGGGGTAGGGGCATCTCGAAGGTCACCAGCCACCGCCGCCGCGCGATCCGGCGGAGCGCACCGATCAACCTGGAGCGGAGAGGGCTCACGGCTGGCTCGGCCTCACCGCGTCGCGGGCACCGGGATGAACAGGCGCCGAGCCGGGTCGATGGTCGGGCGCCCCCTACCCGTCAACCGGCGGGCGGACCCGCCAGAGCAGGAGCAGCGCCAGGAGCGAGGCGATGCCCCCAGCCTGGAAGGCGGCGGCGTAGGAGCCGGTGGCGTCGACGATCTGGCCGAAGAGGGGCGGACCGACCATGATGCCGAGATAGCTGGCGGTCAGGTTCAGGCCGGCCGCCGTGGCCGAGGCCTGGCGGCCGGCGATCTCGGCCACGAAGGTCATGTTGATCCCGTTCCAGCCGATCGCTGAGACGCCGGCCACGACGAGGGTCAACAGCAAGACCGCCCGCGGCGTGTCCGGGCCGGTCAGGGCGAGCACGAACGAGCTGAGCGCGGCCAGGACCCCGATGATGGCCATGACCACCTTGCGCCGTCCGCCGAAGACCGTGTCGCTGACGAGGCCCCAGCCGATCCGCCCGGCCACGCCGCCACCCTGGGCCAGCGCCAGCAGCGTCCCGGCCTCGGGAACCGACAGGCGCAGTCGCTCGGTCAGGAAGAGGACCAGGAAGCCGACCAACGAGAGCTGGACGCCGGCGTAGAGGAACGTCACAGTGGACAGCAGCAGGAGGCTGCGATTGCGCACGACGCCGCGGAAGCCCGGCCGAGCAGCGATCATGGCGGACGGCTCGATCGGGCGGTCGCGATATACCAGCCAGGCAATCAGGCCCGAGACCACAGCGACCAGTCCCAGGGTCAGGAGCGTCCCTCGCCAGCCGAACGGCTCGGCGAGAGGAGGCACGACGAAGCCGCAGATCAAGCCTGCCAGGGCGACGCCGGTCTGCTTGATCCCCATCGCCAGGCCACGCCGCCGAGTCGGGAACCACTCGACGATCGCCCGGGTGGTCGGCGGCAGGGCGAAGCCATTGCCGATGCCGGAGATGACCATCGGGAGGAGCAGCCAGCCGTAGTCGGGCATCCAGGCGGCGAGGGCGAGGGGGAGGCCGGTCAGGGTCATCCCGAACAGGAAGAGTCGCCGCACGCCGAACCGGTCGCTGAGGCTCCCCGCCAGGATGAGGACG
>JACCZL010000014.1 GCA_013695975.1 Chloroflexota bacterium | reverse complement strand
CCGCCCAGCGTCGCCAACCCGCTCAGTCCGATCAGCTTCCAGACGTCGCGGTGGACCTGGTGGCCCAGCTCGTGGGCGACGACCACGACGATCTCGTCGGGCGTGAGCTCGTCGAGCAGCGTATCGGCCAGGGCGATTCGCTTGGTCCGCCCGAGACCGGCAAAGAAGGCGTTGGCCTTGCGAGTCTGGCGGCTCATGTCCATCCGCAGCACCGCCGACACCCGCACCCCGCGTTGCTCGGCCAGCCGCCGAATCCGCTCGACCAGCGCGGCATCGCGGAGCGGCTGGTAACGATTGAAGAGCGGGGCGATCAGGACCGGCCACAACTGGGCCAGCAGGGCAGTGAAGGGGAGCGCCAGCGCGGCCAGGATCAGCCACCACCAGCGGGGACTGCGGCGAATGATCGCGTAGGCCACGCCGGTCAGCGGCACCTCGAGTGCCAGCATCACGCCGAGCGCCTTCAACTGGTCGGCCAACCAGCCGACGCGGGTCTGGGTGGAGAGCCCGAAGCGGTGCTCGACGACGTAGCCGCCCAGGTAGGCGAGCGGCAGCCCGACCAGCCACTGCGCCAGGCTGTAGCCAAGCGTGTGCAGCGGGTCGACCAGGCGCGGATGGGGCGCCAGCCGTCCGGCCGTCGCTCGCCAGCGAGCTGAACGGCGGCCCCCGAGCCAGACCAGCAGCGTCAGCCACCCCCAGACCAGGTCGACCAGGAACAGCAGCTCGCGCAGGCGGCTATAGCGGATCGCCCGCTCAGGGTCGTCCGGGCGCCGTCCCATGCCTGAACCGCCGATCATGACCAGCAATCGGGATGGTCCCACCGGTGCATTCGGTGCTCCCTTGTCGCTCCGTACCGGGGCGAACGCTCGTGACAACGCGCGGCGGGCGCGCTATGCTCCACAGTGCTAAGCGTAGCACGGTTCGGGCGCTCGAGCGGGTGCGCACGAAGATTGGATTGATCATGGCGACAGGAGCCGCGTTCCCAACCATCGACTTCAGCACGGTCGGCCCGGCGGTCGGCACGCCGTTTCCGGACATCGTCCTACCCGACCAGCACGGGCGGACGGTCGACCTCCACGCGACCCGGGCGGGGCGACGAGCGCTGGTCGTCTTCTATCGCAGCGCCCGCTGGTGACCCTTCTGCAAGACGCAGCTCGTCGAGCTGCAGCGGAGCCTGCCAGACTACGAGCGGAACGACATCGTCGTCTTCGCCATCAGCTACGACCCGGTCGACGTGCTGGCCGGCTTCGCAGAGAAGTACGGCATCACGTTCAGCCTGTTGTCCGACGAGGGCAGTCGGGTCATCCAGGTGCTCGGGATGCTCAACGAGCACGTCCAGGAGCACCACGCCTTCTACGGCATCCCCGAGCGTGACTACGTCGTCGGCGTGCCCTATCCGGGCACGTTCCTGCTCGACCAGCAGGGCGTCGTCGTCGAGCGGCGTTTCCAGGACAGCTACCGCGAGCGCGAGACCGGCGTCGCGATCCTGGAGCAGGGCTTCGGTATCGAGAGCTCGGCTCACGGTCCCGAGGCGCGCGCCGGCGGGGCGGGCCTCGCCGTCCGAGCCTACCTCGACTCAGGCGTGTATCGCGGGTTCCAGCGGCTGCGGCTGACGGTCGAGCTAGCCGTCGAGTCCGGCCTGCACGTCTACGGACGACCGATCCCCGAGGGCTACGTCCCGCTCTCGGTCGAGGTAGCCCCGATCGAGGGGCTCGACGTCGGACCGCTCGACGGCCCCGCCCCTCACCCCTTCCGGATCGAAGGCCTGGACGAGGCGTTCTTCGTCCACGAGGGCCCACTCCGATTCTCACTCCCGCTCACCTTCAGGGAGCGCGTCGGCGACCAGACTGTCCAGGTCACCGTGCGCTACCAGGCCTGCAGCGCGACCGATTGCCTGATGCCGCAAGCGATCGAGCTGCAGCTCCCGGTCACGATGGAGAACAACCTCGAATCGGATCGCTAGCCGCGCTGTCGGTTCGCTCCGGTGACCACTCAACGGTGCCCGGTAACCCCCACTCGTCGGCACATATCGAGGATTGGGCACTCGGAGCAGCGGGGGACGGTGCCGGTGCAGACGTGCTTGCCGAAGGGGACGAGCAGGCGGTTGATCTCGACGTGGTAGGCCTCGGGCAGGACGGCTCGCAGGGCGGCCTCGGTCCACTCGGGCGTGCGGGCCTGGACGTAGCCCCAGCGGTTGGTGACGCGATGGAGGTGGACGTCGACGCTGATCCGCGGCTGGCCACAGGCGATCCCGAGCGCCAGGTTGGCGCACTTCGGGCCGACCCCGGCGAAGGACAGCATCACCTCGGCGTCGCACGGCAGCGCGCCCCCGTACTTGTCCACGACCCGCCGGGCGATCGCGAGGATCTGGCGCGCCTTCGGCTCGTGGAAGGTGCAGGTTTCGATCAGCTCGTCGATCTCGCCGGGGCTGAGCCGCGCTACCTCGGCTGGTATGCGGGCCCGCCCAAACAGTCGTCGCGCCGTCGGCAGGCTGACCTCGTCGTAGGTCCGGATCGAGATGATGCAAGCGACGAGCTGCTCGAACGGCGAGCGAAAC
>JACCZL010000007.1 GCA_013695975.1 Chloroflexota bacterium | reverse complement strand
GACCAGCCGGCTCCAGTCCGACCCGCCGAGAACCGCTCCCTCACGGGCGCGGTACAGAGATCGAGCAGCCCGCGGAGCCTCGTCCTTACGCGCTGCTGACGATGCGCTCGTACAGCCGAAGGTAGTCGTCGACCATACGCTCGGCCGAGAAGCGGGCCTCGGCGTCGGCGCGGCAGGCCCGCCGGTCCAGCTCGTCCACGCGGTGGAGCGCCGCCTCCGCCGCTTCGAGATCGCTGACCAGGAAGCCGTTCAGGCCGTCGCGGATCAGCTCGGGCATCGAGCCGCGGGGATAGGCGATGACTGGGGTCCCGGTCGCCATCGCCTCGACGACCGACAGGCCGAACGGCTCGTCGAAGCCGATCAGGTGGAGGAGCGCTCGCGCCCCGCCGAGGAGGGCGTTTCGCTCGCTGGGATTGGCCGAGCCGACGTAGCGGATCTGCTCGTCGTCGACGAAGGGCCGAACCCAGCGGTCGAAATAGGCCTGGTCGTGCACGATTCCGGCGATCACGAGCTTCTGGCCGGTGCGGCGCGCCAACTCGACTGCCTCGCGGGCGCCTTTGTCTGGATGGATCCGGCCGAAGAACAGGAGATAGTCGTCGGGGCGCTCGCGGAAGGTGAACTCGCCGAGCGGGATGCCGTGATGGATCATCGCGGCGTAGGTCAGGTCAGGGTGGCGGTCGGCGTCGCTGATCGCCACGTAGTGGGCGATGTCGTCATAGGCGCGGAAAACCGGGACGATCCGCTCGGAGGAGAAGCCGTGGATCGTCGTGACCACGGGGGTGGTGACCAGGCGACTGTAGGTGAGTGGGAGGAAGTCAAAGTGGTTGTGGACCACGTCGAGCTGGCCGGCCTGCTCGAAGGCGGCCCCGATGTGGAGGCCCTCGTAGACCTTGGCGTCGAGCGTCGGGTCTTCAGAATAGCCGCGGGGCGCGATAGCGCGCAGGCGGGCGGTCGTCTCGGAGTCGGCCGTGGCGAACAGGGTGACGTCGACGCCGCGCGCCACCAGGCCCTCGGTCAAAATCGAGACGACCCGTTCCCAGGGCCCATAGTGGCGAGGCGGCACCCGCCAGGAGATCGGCGCGAGCATGCCGACGCGGATCTCCGCGGCCGCCACGTCCTTAGCCCAGCACGGGTCCCAGCTGCGCCAGATGGTCGATGCCGGTGGAGCTGGTGATGGGGTTCGGCTCGGCGCGGAGCCATTCCACCAGGTCGGCGAGCTTCGCCGTCGCGACGGCCATGCAAGTATCGGCGGCCCCGTAGTACATCCGGACTGTGCCACTCGGCTGGTCGACGACGATCCCACACGGGAAGACGACATTCGGGACGTCGCCGGTCAGCTCGTAGTCTTGCTCAGCCCCAAAGACCCATTCGTCGCCCCGGCTGATCACGATGCGGGGATCCTCGAGGTCAAGCAGGGCCAGGCCGTTCCGATACAGCGCTCCGGCCGGTGTGTGACGCACGCCATGGTAGATGATGAGCCAGCCCTCGGGGGTCTCGATCGGCGGCGGCGAGAGACCGATCCTCCCGGCGTCCCAGAAGGAACCCGAGCGGGCCTCGATCAGCACTTGATGATCGCCCCAGTGTTTGAGGTCCGGCGAGAACGACAGCCACATGTTGGCCTTGGCGCCCGGCATGTTCGGGACTGGGCGGTGAATGAGCGCCCAGCGGTCGCCGAACTTTCGGGGGAAGAAGGCGGCGTCCTTGTCTTCGGGCGGCATGATCGGCCCCCGCCGCTCGAAGCGCTTGAAGTCCCGGGTCAGCGCCATCGCGACGAGCGGCCCGTTCCGCGAGTAGGCCGTATAGGTGACCGAGTATTGCTCGAGCTGCGGCAACCAGACGATCCGGGGGTCCTCAACGCCCCAGAGCTCCTCCGGGTACTCGTCGGGCTGGGGCAGGAACGTCGGCGTAGGATCGATCCGCCAGTTGCCGAACCCGTCGTCGCTCCGGGCGACCGTGAAATGGGAGATCCCCCGCCGGTCCTCGACGCGGACCAGGAGCAGCGTCTCGCCATTCTCGAGTCGAGTGGCGCCGGCGTTGAAGACGGTGTTGGCCGCGTACGGCCAGTCACTGGCGGTCAGGATCGGGTTCTCCGGGTGGCGCCTGAACAGCTCGCGAAAGTGGCCGTTCGAGCGGTAACTGCGACCGTTCTGGCCGCGCTGCGTACTTGGGTCAGAACTCGCCATTGAGTGCGACCTCCACGTTGTCGAGGCGCCCGCCGGTCCAGTCACGGCGGCCCCCGCGGGATAGTACCAGCGTTTCTATTATCAGGAACGCTTTCCACGCACCAGAGGTGTCACAATTGTTCCAGAGTAGCTTTCCCAGGGCAAAGAATCGAACAGCGCGAGGGCGCCTTCGACGTTCGACTCGGCGCCGGAGTTCGCGTTGACGAGGCTGCCGTCGATCCCGTCGTAGACCAGGCCAAGCGGCCGATTGTAGACCGGCCGGGCGGCGGAGTTGCGGCCATGGAACCACTCGCGAGCCCGAGCGGCGTGCGTCGCATAGCGAGACTCGCCGGTCGTTTCGGCGACCGCCGCCAAGCCGAGGACGGCGCAGCTCACCTCGAAGGGCAGCGTGTGAAGGCCGGCGAACGACCGCTCGACCGGAGGTACGAAGACGATGTCGGCGCTGGCCCGCGCTGCCT
>JACCZL010000676.1 GCA_013695975.1 Chloroflexota bacterium | reverse complement strand
GGCCGAACTGCTGGGATACCGGCTCTATCCCGAAGATCCGCGGCCGGGTGGGGCCGTCCGTGTCGATCTGTACTGGACTCCGCTCGTCTCCTCGGCCCGCGGCTACGCCGTCAACATCCGGCTTGGTCAGGACGGGCGCCTCGGCGATGGCAACGGCCCCGGCTGCGAAGACAGCCGAGCCGTTCCGCGCTGGATCGCCGGGCAGTCAGTCGTGCAGCGTGCGAGCCTCTCGGTCGCGACTGACGCCCCACCCGGCCGGCACCCCATCCTGGTGGGCATCTCCAGGCCGGGCCTCGGGGGCGGCCGGCCCTTGCCCTCGACTGACCTCCCGATCCACGACGGTCTCGTCGAGATCGCGACGATCGAGCTATCCACGCAAGACGAGTGACCTGTTTGCCTGACTGGATGGTGGCGTGATACCGTTACGCCTTGCTTGCGGGGCTCCGAACGAGCCTCCAAGGGGGGTGGCGTTTGGAGGCGAGGGCCTATCCGCCGCCGATGGCTAAGCAGGCGGCCAGCGCGGAACCGGTGGCGATACAGCCGTGAGGGGCGGACGAGTCCGCGGGCCGGTGATCGCGACGCTTGCCCTCATCGTGGCTGCCTGTGCCGCCCTCCCCGCGGCCGGTCCCGTAGCTGCGCCAGTCCCCGCGACTCCGCCGGCCAGCATCGTGGTCATCATGACTGATGACTTGGATGAAGTGACCGTCACGGCAATGCCGCGACTGCGATCGTTGTTGCACGATCGAGGCACGACCTTTAACGCCTTCTTCGCGGCGGTGCCGATTTGCTGCCCCAACCGAGCGTCACTCATGCGTGGACAGTACGGGCACAATCATCAGGTGACGGGCAACTACCGCTGGTATGAGGGCCTGTACCTGAGTGGTCGCGAGGAGGACACGCTGGCGACCCGCCTCGACCCGTCGCACCGCGTCATCGGCGTCGGCAAGTACATGAACGCGTATCCCGGCGACGCCGCGCCGACCTACGTTCCGCCTGGCTGGAACCGGGTTCGATTCTCCTCCGGCGAACCGGAATACCTCGGCTATCGCTTGATCGAGACTTCCGGAGCCGGCCCCCCTTCACTGGTGGACTACGGATCCGCGGCGGAGCATTACTCAACCGACGTTTTTGCTCAGCAGGCTGACCATCTCATTCGGGAGACAGCCGCTGACGGCGAGCCGTTCTTCCTGTACGTCGCTCCGAAGGCGCCGCATGGACCACAGGGGGACGCCAGTGTGGCGCCCAGGCACCGTGGCGCCGCCGTGACCCAGAGCCAGCGCCCTCGCTCGCTGGCCTTCGACGAGGCCGATGTCTCCGATAAGCCGAGCTTCGTCCGAGGCTTGCCCAGGCTCACCCAGAAAGCGATCTCCGATCTGGACCAGAAGCACCGACAACGTCAGCGGCAGATGTTGGCGGTCGAGGACCTCGTGCAGACAATCCTGACCGCGCTGTCCGAGACCGGCCGCCTCGAGTCCACGTACCTGTTCTTCACGAGCGACAACGGTGTCCATTTCGGCGAGCACCGGATGACGCAGGACAGCATCGGCGCGACGAAAGGGCGCCTGTACGACACGGACATCAAGGTGCCTCTGGTTGTGCGAGGCCCCGGCGTGCCCGAGGGGGCGACCCGCGACCAGCTCGTGAGCATGATCGACCTGTTGCCGACGATCCTCGACATCACCGGTCACTCAATGCCTGACTACGTGGATGGGCGGTCGTTCCGGACACTCTTGCAACTGGTCCCGGAGCGGTGGCCGAGGCGCGGCCTCCTGGTGCAGACGTGGAACGGAGCCGACAACGATGAATCCGGCCGCGGTCCCCACGGGCGAGCTTTGGTGACGGCCAGCCGACGCTACCTGGAACACCACGGGCTCACGCCTCGGGAATACGAGCTGTATCGGTCTGAAACTGACCCGGAGCAGATCGAAAACGTCTACGCATCGGCGTCGCGGGCCGAGCGCGAAGAGCTCCAGCGCGCGCTGGACGCGCTCAAGGACTGCCGGGGTGCCTCGTGTCGGACCGCCGAAGACGCGGCGCCGGACTGACGCGCCTCGCTCAGGACGCGTGGCGGGACGGTGCGCAGCGCGTCAGGCGTCAGGGTGTAACGCCTCGGGTGAATCCTTGAAGGCAGGGACCAGATCTGCGATGGCGGCGAGTCGAGTGGACATGATGCCAGAGTCAAAGACGATCATTTTCATTCATAACCCGAAAACTGGAGGCCGGACATTACGCAGGATCACCGATCGACAGTATGAACCAAACGAGGTTGTCGTCATCCCACGCGAGCACTATCACCCTTCCACTGTGGCGCAGCATCTCGC
>JACCZL010000977.1 GCA_013695975.1 Chloroflexota bacterium | reverse complement strand
CTCTGGGGGCGTTCGTCGACGCGCATCTTCATGGCCCACATGAACGCGCGGTCCACGCCGCGGCCGACGGCCGGATTGAGCTAGCGGGGCGAGGCCAGCTCGACGCCGCTCGCTCGGTCGGTGGCCGTGGCGGGCATCTGACCGGTCAGGGCATGGTAGAGGGTGGCGCCGAGGGCGTAGACGTCGGTGAACGGCCCGAATCGCACGCTCTGACCGTACTGCTCGAGCGGAGCGTAGCCCGGCGTGACCATCGTCGTCATCCGGCCGGTCTTGCCGGCGGCGAAGGTCCTCGCGGTCCCAAAGTCGATGAGGACCGCGTTGCCGTCGTCGGTGAGCATGATGTTGTCTGGCTTGAGATCGCGGTGGAGCAAGCTCGTCGCGTGGACGACCTCGAGGGCCTCGCCGACCTGCTCGACGTAGCCGACGGCCTCTCGCTCGGGCAGCGGCCCACGCTCGTCGACGAGCTGCCCCAGCGACTTGCCCCGCAGCAGCTCCATCACCATGTAGGCGGTGTTGTTCTCCTCGAACGTGCCGTAGACGTCGACGATGCTGGGGTGGTCGAACCGGGCGAGGATGCGGGCTTCGTCCAGAAACTTGGTCCGGGTGGTGGCGTAGTCAGCGGCGCTGAGCCCGCCGAACGGGTGGACGTTTGCGCCACGACGGGTCGAGCCGTAGGGGAAGAACTCCTTGATGGCGACCGCGCGGCGGGCGCGGATGTCGCCGCTGAGGTAGGTGATCCCGAAGCCGCCCTGACCGAGGACCTTGCCGATCGAATAGACGCCGCCCTGGAGCTTGGTGCCAGGTGGCAGGGCGCCGCTAAACGCGCTGGACGGGTCGCCGCTGAGGGGCGCGCCGCAGGTACCACAGGACGATGCAGCAGCAGGATTCTCGGCGTTGCAGATCGGACATAGGGTGACGGTCGCGGCTGCCATCTAGCACCCCCCTAGGCGGCCGGCATCCGTACACAGCGCGCGACGACCGTCGCCGCGTTGTCCGGCGCCCCGGCCTCGAGGGCCCGCTCGACCAGCACGCGGGCGACGGTCGGGCAGTCGGCGGCGGCGACCACGATCGCCTGGATCTCGGCGTCCTGGACCGAGCCCCAGACGCCATCGCTGCACAGCACGATCCAGTCCCCTGACTGGAGCTGCAGGCTAGACTGGCCGAGCGCGGCCTCCAGGCTATCGACGTACCCATCCGGCAGCTCGCGCTGACCCCCGAGCGAGCGGAGAACCTTGTTGCTGTCGGGATGGCCGCGCGCTTCCTCGGCGGTGAGCATCCCGCTGGCGACCATCGCCGCGACGAGAGAGTGGTCAGCGGTGATCTGCGTCAAGCCACCGTCGCGCAGGAGGTAGGCGCGGGTGTCCCCGACGTGACCGAGGGTCAGCTCGCCGCCCTCAACCACGACGCAGGTCATGGTGGTCCCCATCTGACGGCCCCGCGCAGCGGCGTAGACGGCCGGAGCGGCCTGGCGGATCAGGGCAACCGGATCCGGTCGGGCGGACACCTGAGCGGGCGGATCGCCTCCACTCTCGGGCGGCGGGAGCGGGAGCGGGCCCGCCGCGGCGCTCATGACGGCGTTGAGCGCGGTTCGACTCGCGACCTCGCCGGCATCCATCCCGCCCATGCCGTCGGCGACGCAGAGGAGGGCCCGGTAGATAATCCCCTCGGCCACCGCCATCGACCAGACGACGTACCCGCAGGAGTCCTCGTTGACCGGGCGGGTCGGGTTCAGGCCGACGCTGGTGGCGCTCGCCACCTCGAGCGCGATCGGCCGCTCGGCCAGCCGCTGCCGGAGCGCCAGGATTGCGCGGTAGAGCGCCTCGATGTCGATCCGCTCGTCAGTGGGGGCCAGCGCGCCGGCCAGGAGCTGGGGACCCCCGGGCGTTTGCATCGCCGTCGGTAGCGCCGCAAGCTCGGCCCCACTCTCCGCCAATGGCTGTCCGGCCAGGGCCTGGTACAGGATCGCCCCGAGGGTGTAGACGTCCTCCTTGCCGGTGACGACCCCGGCGTTGGCCAGCTCGGGCGCGGAGTAGCCGGGGACGTGCAGGGCCCCAGGGAGCGGCTCGCCGATCCGCGCGGCGTGCCCGAGCTGAGTTAGTCGGAGGGGCTGACCCAGGCAGACGTCGGCCGGCGCGAGCCCGATCAGGGCCCAGCCGTCGCGGTGCAGGCGGCGTACAAGCTGGACGAGCTGGAGGACGATCGAGAGGGCCCGATCGGCATCCAGGCCAGCGAGCAGGGCGAGCTCGAGCGTCTCACCGTCGACGCGGTCAAGGGCAAGATAGCGACGGCCTTCCTGCTCAAAGGCCGCGTAGGCCCGCGGGAGCATGGCGTACGGGACGGCGGCCAGGACCTCGGCCTCACGTTGCAGGCCGGCGTGGTCGGCCGGGCCTTCGCGCAGCTCGACCTGGATCGGCTGGCCCGCCTCGTCTTGCCAGGTAGCGGCGTAGCGGTTGATCCGCCCGCGCGTCCCGAGATGCTCGACGATCCGCAACCGACCGTCCGGCCCGACGATGGCGCCCGGCGACAGGACCTCCGGCGGCTGGACCAGCGATGGGAGGATCAACTCCTCGAGCGCATCGACGGCGGTCGGAGCCTCGATGGACGGCTCCTCGACTGCCGGCATCGGGGCGTCGGCCCCAGGGAGCTCGGCGGTCGACGGGGCGTCACGCTGGAGGAGTGGCTCGATCGGGGCGCCGGAGGTCGGCTCCGCGGTTTCGGTGGCCGCTGTCTCCGTGCCGCCTCCAGCCGCGGGCTGCTCGGTTTCCACGGGTTTATTCGGTCTTGAAGATGAAGCGGGCGTTGCCGAACGCTACTTCATCCCCGTTCGAAAGGGGACGCGGGGCGGTGATGCGGGGGCCGAAGGCAGGGTCGGCGCCGGCCTTGACGAACACGCCGTTGGTCGAGCCGAGGTCGCGGACGACCCAGCGGCCATCGGCCTCGCGGGACAGCTCGCCATGCTGGCGCGAGATGTGGGCGGCGTCCGCGCTCGCGGACAGGTCGACGTCGACCGGCCCGGTCTCCGGATCGAACCGACCAACCACCAGGCGCTGGCCGAGCAGCGGGACCTCTTCGCCGGTCGGAGCCCCGTGTCGGACCGCCACCAGGCGGGCTCGCTGCTCGCCACTCGGCGCCGCGGCAGGGGCCGCTGGGAGCGAGGTGTCGGCGGGTGTCGCTTCACTGCCACTCGCGGGTGGCG
>JACCZL010000947.1 GCA_013695975.1 Chloroflexota bacterium | reverse complement strand
CGACTGGGCGAGTCGGCGCCGGATCTCGGCACGGACGCCCGGATGGAGGATCGCCTCAAGCGCACGGAGCTCTGACGGATTTCGCCAGACGAGGGCGCCCAGGGCACGGCGGTCGATCCGCCCGCTGGCATCGCGGACGTCGGGCCCGAAGCGGGCCGCGATCTGCTCGTTCTCCGCCGTCCCGGGCTCCATCAGGGCATGCACCAACAGGTCGGCGTCGACGTACTCGGCGCCCCGAGCCACGAGCATCCGGCCAACCGTGCTCTTGCCGCACGCGATGTTGCCGGTCAGGCCAATCCGATAGGGCATCTGATATGATCGGGTCAGGGGCCGCGAGTCGCGACCCGCGACCCGTTATGAAGCTGAAACCCGTCGCCAACCATACTATCACGCTCAGATCCCCCCGCGAGCTCAAGATCATGCGCGAGGCCGGGCGGATCGTGGCCCGCACCGTGCGCGAGGTGGTCGCGGCAATGCGGCCGGGCATGAGCACCCGCGACCTCGACCTGATCGCTGCGCGCAGCTTCCGCCGTCAGGGGGCAAGGTCGACGGCCCTCGGCTACTTCGGCTACCCCGGCCACATCTGCGTCTCGGTCAACAGCCAGGTCGTCCACGGTATCCCGGGCCCACTCAAGATCAAAGACGGCGACCTGGTAAAATTCGACGTCGCGGCCAGCTACAACGGCTACGTCGGCGACACCACCCTCACAGCCGTCGTCGGCGGCAAGCCGACGCCCGAGCAAGTGCGGCTGATGCGGGTAGCCTACGAGGCCCTGATGGCCGGGATCGGCCAAGCGCGGGCCGGGAACCGCCTCTCGGACATCGGACACGCCATCCAGACCTACGTCGAGCGGAACGGGCTGGTGGTGGTCAAGGAGTTCGTCGGCCACGGCGTCGGCCGCTCGATGCACGAGGCCCCCCAGGTTTCCCACTGGGGGCCGCCTGGTAAGGGCCCGGTCCTCAAGCCCGGCATGGTCCTGGCCATCGAGCCACAGGTGAACCTGGGCTCGGCGGAGGTCCAGATGCTTCCCGACGGCTGGACCGCCGTCACGCTCGACGGCAACCTCTCCGCCCACTACGAGCACACCGTGGCCATCACCGAGAACGGGCCCTGGATCCTGACGGAGTTATGAGCTGAGAGACGAGAGTGAGCGTGGAGAGTCAGAGGGCTCCCTCTCCGCTCTCACGCTCGTCTCTCGGCTGGAGGTTGACATGGCGATCGCCCGCACGCAGACGCTGACGATAGAGGACGAGTACTGCCAGAAGTTCGCCCGCTCGGGCGCGCTCTACGAGCGAGCGAACGAGGTGATCGCCGGCGGGATCACCCACGACAGCCGCGCCTTCTCGCCATTCCCGATCTACGTCGACCGCGCCGACCGGGCCCGAAAGTGGGACGCCGACATCGAACACACCCTCGAGGCCTTCGAGCGCGCCGTTGCTCGGATGCAGCGCGAAGCGGCGGTCTAGCGACTTGTCGGATACCCGTCCCTAAATCCGCGCCCGCCACGTTACTGAGACGATGCCGCATCGCTTCCTCCCCCTCAAGCGCTTCCTGCGGCGAACGGCGCTGATCCTGGCGATCGTCTTCTTGCTGCCCGCCGTGTTGCCGACGCTGGAGACGAACGCCGTGACGCCTACGGAGGCGTGGCCCGCCGCACAGCTTCAGCAGGTTGCGACCGGATTCAGCCAACCCGTCTTCGTCACCCACGCCGGCGACGCGAGCGGCCGCCTGTTCGTGGTCGAGCGCCTCGGCAAGATCAGGATCGTCGAGAACGGCCAGATCAAGCCGACGGCCTTCCTCGACATCGGCCCCCTGCTCACCAGCGCTGGTTCCGAGCAGGGCCTCCTCGGTCTGGCGTTCCATCCGAACTACGCCACTCCCAGCCACCCCATGCGCGGCTACTTCTACGTCGCCTACACGGCCGCCGGCGCCGGCACCAAGAACACCGTTGCCCGCTACCGCGTAAAGTCCGACAATCCGGACCAGGCCGATCCAGCCTCGGCGCGCAAGCTGCTCGAGATCGACGACTTTGCCAGCAACCACAACGGCGGCATGCTGGCCTTCGGGCCTGACGGCTTCCTGTACGTGGCAACTGGCGACGGCGGCAGCGGGGGCGACCCTCAGAACAACGGCCAGCGATTGGACGCGCTGCTCGGCAAATTGCTCCGCCTGGACGTGCACAGCGACAGCCCCGAGACCCAGCCGGCGCCGTACTACGCCATCCCATCGACCAACCCGTTCGCGAGCGGCGCGAATGGCGCCAAGCGGGAGATCTGGGCGAAGGGTCTGCGCAACCCCTGGCGATTCAGCTTCGACCGCCAGACTGGCGACCTGTACATCGGCGACGTCGGCCAGGGCGCACGCGAGGAGATCAGCCTGCAGCCGCATCCGAATCGTCCACCAGCAGGCGACGCGGCTGCCGGCGCGAACTACGGCTGGAACGCAGTCGAAGGCTCGAGCTGCTATGTCGCCGGCTGCAACCTGAGCCTCTATATCCCGCCGATCCACGACTACCCCCACGCCAGCGGCGACTGTTCGGTGACCGGCGGCTACGTCTACCGCGGCTCGGCTGTGCCGCCTCTCCAGGGCAGATACCTCTTTGGCGACTACTGTTCGGGGCGGCTCTGGACGCTCCGCGAGACCGCCCCGTTCAGCGGCTCCTGGGTGCTGTCCCAGCCACTCGATACGCCCTACAACATCAGCTCGTTCGGCGAGGACCAGGCCGGCGAGCTCTACCTGACCCACCTGGGCGGGACCCTGTTCCGCTTCGTCGGCACCACCGCGCCGACGTCAACCCCGACCCCCACGGCCGCGGCCGCGACCGCCACCAGGACCCCCACCGTCGCACCCGCCACCGCCACCCCAACATCCACGGCTGCACCGGCCACCGCCACACCGACGTCCACGGCCGCCGCCGCCACCGCCACGCCGACTCCCACCACGGGCTCAGCGCCGCGGCCCGACCTGACGATTACGTCGTTCACGGCCAACCCGACCACGGCCGACCAGCCGATGCGGGTCATGTTCGGCATCCAGAACCTGGGCAGCGCCAGCACCGGCCCCGGCGACACCTTCGACATCCACATTTTCGGCGACCTGGGGCGGCCGGCGACCCCGGGCGACAACGCTTACATCGGGCACATCGCCGTACCAAGGCTCGCCGCCAACGCGTCGACAACCGTCATCGGCGATGTCTTCGCGAACACGCTGACTCCTGGCAGCCACACCCTCAACGCCATCGTCGACGGCCACGACACCGAGCTCGAGTCCAACGAGGGCAACAACACCGCCAACGCAACCGTCACCGTCGCCGCGGCCGCCATCGCGCGGAGTCTCAGTCTAGACGGGTCCGCCGCGTACGCCGACGCGCCGCACCACCCCGACCTCAATGTCACCGGTGACTGGACCATCGAGCTCTGGTTCAAGGACGAGACCCCCGGCGGCTTCAACCACCCGATTAGGCACCTCCTGACCAAGGGCCGCTCCGGCGACACCGTTGACGTTCCTTACTTCATCTCCCTCGGCACGAATCAGCTCAGGGCCGGCGAGCGGACCGGCTCGACCAACTATGCGATCCGCTACGACCTGGCAGCCAACGGGGTCAACCCGACCACCTGGCATCACGTCGCAGCCACGATGCGGGCCTCCACCCGCGAGTTGATCCTGTATCTGGACGGCGTCGAGGTCGCCCGTGGCGTCCTACCGGGGCACTCGACCGTCGGGAACACTCGAGGGCTGAGCATCGGCCGCGACGGGAACCTCGGGCGATACTGGCAGGGCAAGCTCGACGATGTGCGAGTCTGGAACGTCGTCCGCACAGCCGCCGACCTCGCCACCGGTCGGCGCAGCGAGCTCACCACCGCGCCGACCGGCCTGGTCGGGAACTGGAAGTTCAATGAGGGCACCGGCGCCAACGCTGGCGACAGCGCCGGCACGCCGCAGAACCTGACGCTGAGAACCAGCGCGAGCTGGTCGCCCGACGTCCATCCATAGGCGGGTCGCCTGAGGCCAGCAGCTCGTCACGCCGCCGCGAGAAGCCTTCGAGACTGTCGACGATCAGCCCGAGCTGCGCGATCTGGTGCAGCTTCGCCAGATGGCCGCGGCACACCGCTCGTTTCAGGCGATCACGGCCCGCCCACGCTCATCGGGCCCCGTCTCACGCGCCGACTCGGAACGTCCCGGCGGCTTCCACCGCCGTGATGAAGCGTCGGTGATCCGCCGGAAGCTTGTCGAGAAACAGCACCAGGACCCAGCGCTCAGGCGCGTCGAGGAATGCCATCGAGGGCGCGAGGAGCGCCTGGGCCGCCGTCGTCCGCCGCGGAAACTGCGCGGTGGCGCGCGCGATGCCGCGGTCGAGGAAACAGTGTGGCGCGCTCATCAGCGAGAGGGCCCGGTGCACGCCCGGATCACGCATGTCGATCAGCGCCTCGACAGCCACTTCGAGACGGAAGATGGCCCGCTCGACCAAGTGCAGGCCAGATGGCGGCAACGGTGCCTCGTGGAAATGACGGGTCAGCTCCGCCAGGGCGACTCCGCGATCGCTGGCGAGGTAGACGGTCGGTTCGCCCGGCTCGTTCCAGCGATTGTCCGCGGACCTCCCGGCGAAGCGGAAGTCCAGCACACCAAACGGGGAGCTTGCCGGGATGTGGCGAAAGGCGGGGCGGGACCATGGCTGCAGGAACGCACCGAGCCGGCCTAAACGCTTCCCGCAAGTTGCTGACGCATCCGACTCCGGCTTGTCATTCTGAGCGGAGCGAAGCATCTCATGCTCGGGACCAGGAGATGCTTCACTCCGCTCAGAATGACAAGACCAGGCATGCTGCAACTTCTCTTTGGAAGCATTTAGTAGCCGAGGCCTTCGTATTCCCCCGCGAGATCCGCGAGGACTCCGTCCGCCTGACCCTGTTCGATGAGCTGCAGGGCGGTTCGGCCTCCGAACGCGGGGTGGGGAAGGGTGAGGAATCTCGAGAAGCCTTCCGGAGTGTAGACGGTCAGCCCGAGCTGCGCGATCTCATGCAGCTTCGCCAGGCGGCTCCGCGGGTGCGAGCTCGCGGGCAGGGTGTCGCGCGCTTCCCAGCGCTCGACGGTCTTGGCGCTCACGTTTAATAAGCGCCCCATGCGCTCGCGCGAGAGGCCCAACTCTCGACGGATCTGACGCGGGCTGATCGCTCGGGCAACGTGGGTGACCTATCGCCACAGCTCCCGCCAGCATCCTACCAAGATGTCTAGTCAAGTGTCCAGACAGGGGATCGAGCGAGCCGACGGGGGTCACCGCGGCGGAGGAACGACGAGGCCCCGGAGCGTCTGCTCCGGGGCCTCCTTGCCGATAGCTAGCGGGTAATAGCTGCTGGTTTCGGTCTAGTACTCCGGCATCAGCGGGGCTCCGGGCCGGCTTCGTACAGGAGCCACTTGTACACCTCGAACACGATCGGCAGGGGCGTGACGAGCCGAGCCCGCTCCCGCGCAAGACGTTCGAAGCCCGCGACCGCCACCTCGTGGTCAGAGTCCATGCTGTGCAGCAAGGCGATGAGCGGTCCGGCGTCAAGAACTACTCGTGCCGGCCGATCAGCGTTCGTGACGAACAAAGCGATCCTCGGCGTGCCGACCCGCGGGGGTCGATGCCTCAGGCACCAAACCGGCGAGGTCGAGGATGGCACGAGGGTCGGGAGGCGCGAGACGATCCGCCAGCGCCTCCCGAACCAGCGTAGAGAAGGTCAGACCGGGGTGGTCCCGCACGTAGGTCTCAGCACGGGCTGCCAGATCATCAGGAAGGTAGATGGTCCGCCTCATGGCTTCGCGAGCACCCCCGCTATGTCATACTCCATCATACCCGCGTCAGGCGCCAATGGTGCCACCCTTCCGGGCGGAAAATGCGAGCGGCCCCGAGGCTCTCCCTCGGGGCCGCTCGCTCCGGCGACGGCAGACCCGCGCCCTTCGCGCCGACGATGTCGGCTTAGTACTCCGGCATCGGCGGTGCGGCGCCGGCCTTCTCCTTCTCGGGGAGCTCCGTCACCAGCGTCTCGGTGGTCATAATCATCGTTGCGATCGAGGCGGCGTTCTCCAGCGCCGAGCGCGTCACCTTGAGTGGGTCGATGATCCCCTGCTCGACCATGTTGACGTACTCGCCCTTGGCGGCGTCGAAGCCCTCGCCGACCTTGCGCTTCTTGACCTCCTCGACGATCACCGAGCCCTCCAGCCCGGCGTTGACCGCGATCCGTCGCAGCGGCTCCTCCAGCGCCCGCTTGAGGATCGACACCCCGGTCCTCTCGTCGCTGGCGCCGTCGTAGCCCTCGAGCACCTTGTCCAAGGCCGAGAGGGCGTTGACGAAGGCCACCCCGCCCCCGGAAACGATGCCCTCCTCGACGGCCGCGCGGGTCGCCTGGAGCGCGTCCTCGACGCGGTGCTTCTTCTCCTTCAGCTCGACCTCGGT
>JACCZL010000944.1 GCA_013695975.1 Chloroflexota bacterium | reverse complement strand
CAACAAGGCCGTCCTGAACGAGGCGGTCTCGCGCTTCGAGAAGGCCAATCCCGGCTCAAAGGTCGAGATCACCTGGTACCAGAAGAACGAGCTGAACCAGGCCCTCCGCGGCAACTTCCAGGCCGGCCAGGGCCCGGATGTCTTCTACTTCGACACCGACGCCCTCGAGTTCATCGAGGGCGGGTTCCTGGCTGATCTGTCCGGCGGCATCAGGTGGGACAACGTCCACCCGTGGGCCAAGGAGTTCTGGACGCGGGCCGGGCCGGGCGGCAAGCAGGGCGCCTGGGCGCTGCCGCTCGAAGCGACCACCGAGGAGCTCTACTACAACAAGCAGACCTTCAGCGAGCTCGGGATCACGGTCCCGCCGAGCTTGCGGTTCGACGAGGCCCAGTTCGCCGATGTCGTCCAGAAGTGCACCGCGGGCGGCAAGGACGCCTTCGCCGTGGGCGTCGGCGACCGGCCCTACCCCGGCACCTACGTTACCAACTACCTGTTGCTGAGCAAACTCGGCGCCGAGGATCTGGGCGACCTCTGGACCGGCGGCGGCAAGGTGACCTGGAAGGACCCGCGCGTCCAGGAGGTGCTGGGCTACCACAAGCGGCTCGTCGACATGAAGGCGTACCCCACAAGCATCAGCAGCCTCAAGCTGGGCGAGGCCCACCGCTACTTCCACACCGAGCAGAAGGCCTGCATGATGCCGGTCGGGAGCTGGTACACCAGCCGCTCGTTCCTGCCGGTCGACAACGGCGGCCAACCCCAGAGCTTCCAGCTCGGGATGCTCAATTATCCGACGGTGAAGGATGGCGCCGGCACCGACTTGAAGTTCCAGGCCATCGGCGGCTCGGTGGCCGTCAACGCCAAGGGCAAGAACGTCGACCAGGCGACCACGCTGGTGAACGTGCTGGCCGACCCGGAGATGGGCAACTTCTGGAGCGCCAAGACCTCGATCCAGACCGGCATCAAGACCGACCCGTCCAAGATCCAGAACGACTATTCCTGGTACTTCGGGCTCTACGCCGATACGAACAAGTCGATCAAGCCGGTCGTCCTCAACTGGCAGGCAATGATGAAGCCGGGCATGAAGGAGGCCTATACCCAGATCATGAACTCGGCCTTCCCAGCCGGCCTGGTGTCGGTCTCCGACGCGACGGAGAAGCTGGAGCAGGCGCGCGCCAGTGGGCGGTAGCGTTTGCCGGTCGCGGCCGAGACCTGTGTGACGCCCGCGGCGAACGACCGGTGACACGGAACTGATGGCGGTGCTGAAAGCTGAGAGTCTGCGGACCTGGCCCCGGCCGGGTTGGCTCGAGCGTGGGCACCGGGCGACCCAAGGGCCGGGCGCCCGCGTGCCGTGGGGCGCGGCGGCGATCTTCCTTGGGCCGACGCTGCTGCTCTACAGCGCATTCATCCTCTACCCGCTGCTCCGCACCTTCTACAACAGTGTGTTCCTCCTGCGGGCCGTCGACAGCTACGAGTTCGTCGGGCTGCAACACTACCAGGACATCTTCAGCAACGACGACGTCATCTGGCTCGCCGTTCGGCACAGCGTGGTCTGGGCGATCGTCTCGCCATTGGTCGAGATCCCGATCGCGTTCCTGCTCGCGCTGGCCCTGTTCGCCAGGGTCCCGCTGGCCCGATTCTTTCGCGTCGCCTGGTTCGCGCCGGTTTTGCTTAGCTACGTCGTCGTCGGCCCGATCTGGATGTGGATCTACAACAACGAGTGGGGCGCGGTGAACGTCGTCCTGCGCGCGATCGGGCTGGGGGCGCTCGCCCGTCCCTGGCTCGGCGACCTGACGACGGCGCTGCCGGCGCTGATTGTGGTGACGACCTGGATGTTCGTCTGCTTCAACATGGTGGTGCTGCTGGCTGCGCTCAGCTCACTGCCACAGACCGTGATCGAGGCGGCGTCGATCGACGGCGCCGGCTGGTGGCGGCGGGTCTGGTCGATCATGCTGCCGCTGGTCCGTCCGACGATTGCCAACCTGATGGTCCTCTCCTTCATCGGCAAGATGAAACAGTTTGCCCTGGTCTGGATCATGACCGCCGGCGGCCCGCTTTGGGCGACCGAGACGGTCGCGACCTACATCATCAAGCGGGCCTTCCAGTGGCGGACCCTCGACCTGGGTTACCCCTCGGCGATAGCGACGCTCTGGTTCGTCGTCATCCTGGTGGTCACGATCCTCCTGACGCGCCTGGCCCACCGGCGCGAGGCCGTGGAATTCTGACCATGCTCGTTGGTCCCCGGGCAACTCGCGCCGCCATCGCCGGCGGGCTCTTTCTGTACACGATGGTCTGGTCGAGCCCGGTCGTCTGGATGGCGATGCTCTCGCTGCGGACGACCGACGAATTCTATCGTGCCCCCTACGCCCTGCCGCTGCCGGCCCACTGGGACAAGTTTCCCACCGCCTGGTTCGACTTTGGCTACCAGACCTACTTCCTCAACTCGGTGATCGTCTCGGTCGCCGCGGTTGTGCTGCTGATCGCGATAGGGTCGATGGCCGCCTTTTTCTTCGCCCGCTACCGCTTCCCGCTCAAGGAGCCCCTCTACCTGCTGATCTTCGCGGCGATCATGTTCCCGCCACAGGTGACCCTGCTGGCCCTCTTCCAGATCATGGTGACCTACAACCTCTACAACACCCTACTCGGGCTGATCCTGGTCTACGCGGCCTCCCACCTGCCGCTGACCCTGTACCTCCTGCGCGTCTTCTTCGCCCAGATCCCGCGCGAGATCGAGGAGGCCGCGCGAATCGACGGGGCGAGCGACTGGGGGATGTACTGGCGAGTGATGTTCCCGATCGCCCGCCCGGCCATCGTGACCGTGACGATCATCAACTTCCTCGAGTTCTGGAATGAGTTCCTCTACGCCGTCGTCCTGGTCAACCAGCAAAGCCAGCGGACGCTCCCGCTGGGCGTGATGTTCTTCATGGGCGAGCAGTACAGCAACGTCGGCATGCTGGCGACCGGCCTGATGATCGCCGCCCTACCGGTCATCATCCTCTACGCCTTCTTCTCCGAGCGCATCACGGAGAGCCTGACAGCGGGGGCGGTCACCGGGACATGAGCGCGTAGGACGAGCCCACTGTCACCCTGGAGGCGACCTCGTTACGAGTCCTCCGGGGACAGGATCCGGATGAGGAAGCTCAACGAGCGGCTCGAGGCGGTTCGACGCTACCTCCCACACGATGTCCTCATCGAGGTTGATGTAGTCATGCACGATCCTGTGGCGCATGCCGACGATGGCGTTCCAGGGGACCTCTGGATGGCGAGCACGCATCTCCGGCGAAACCCGGCGTGCCGCCTTCGCCGATCGTCCGGATCAGGTGGGTCAGCACGATCCGAAGGTCTTCGTCGGCATCGAAGTCGGCGCGGGTCTTGCCCGCGACCCGTCGGACGGCCTTGCGAGCGGTGTCCAGCATGTGCCCGACGTAGAGCAGGTCATCCTTGATCATTGGGCGATTCATAACACAGCTCGGCGCTGCCGAGGACGCGGTCTCTTAGCCGGCGGTTGAGGTACTTGGGGTTGACCAGGTCCACCCGCCGCCCGCCGAAGAGGTCTGACAACTCCTCCTCGATGGTGACGATCTCCCAGCCGGGCGTGTGTCCGGGCTCGAACTCGACCAACACGTCGACGTCGCTCGGTCGGGCGCCATCGAGGCGGAAGTCCTCGCGAAGGATCGAGCCGAATAGCGACAGGCGCCGGATGTGGTGTCGACGGCAGAATTCGGCGATCTGCTCACTCGGAATTCTGGCACGCTCGCACCGGTCGCGAGTCGATGCGGCGTCGGATGTGGTCTCCTCCCCCGATGCCCGCGATGTCCGAGTCATCTGGCCGCTCTCACACCTTTCAGATCGGAACACCGCCGTCCATGGAGCCATCGTAGCATCCTCATTGCGCCCCGCGTGGCAGTTGCACCCGCATCATCGCTCCTATCGGCGCGATCGCCCGCCCCACGACCACGCTGACGGCACGAGAGCGACGAGCAGAGCGAAGGCGAGGGTCGCCAGGCTGATGGCGCGGCCCAGGCGGAGAGAGAGGGGGTCGAAGACGAAGTCGACGGTATGGGGACCGGGTGGGAGCCCGATCGCTCGGAAAAGGAAGTTGGCCAGGTACACGGGGGCTTCGGCGCCGTCGACGCGGGCTTTCCAGCCGCGATGGTAGGTGTCGGCCAGGACGAGGTAGCCGCCTGGGCCGTCCGGGACGTCAATCCGAACGTGGTCCGTCGCCAGGTCGTCTACCCGCGGGTGGGGGCCGGGGGGCGCAGAACCGGGTGAGAGGTGCTCGCGCCCGCCCAAGCCGACCTCCCACGCAGAGAGCTGCTCGACGACGCGGAGGCCGTCGAAGGGGCCGTCCTCGAGGATGACCTGGCGGGCGGCATCAAAGGGGCGTAGGGCCAGCCGCGGGAGGGCCGACTCCTCGGTGCGTGAGCGGCGGGCGATCGCCTCGGAGACGACGTAGGCCCGCGGGAACGCCGCTCCGTTCTCGAGGACGACCAGCCCGCCGTCACGAAAGACGGGGCGGAACTTCTCACGATCGGCGGCGAAGATTGAGCGAACCGTGCCGGTCGGGTCGACCAGGCCGAGGCCGAAGATGCGGGTCTGGCCGCGCGGCTGGACGTGACGGATCTCGACCTGCTCGACGTCCAGCGGGTCGACCGCGAATGACGAACGATACAGGTTTACCTGGACCGTCGCACCGGTCTGGTCGATGTCAGGCACGGTCGCGGCGACCGGCGGCTGGAAGTGGCGGACGACCGATCGGATGTACGGTCGCTCGTAGGAGTTCTCGGCGAGGTCCAGGCCGGCCCGCAAGGTCAGGGTGTGGCGGGCGCCGTCGCGGCCCACCAGGTGGACTTCCGCCACGGCCACGCCGTCTTCGAGGTGAACACCGTCGGCGAGCGTCCCGAGGACTCGCACCTCGACCGTCCTGAACGGCTCGATCGCGAACCTCGCCTGGCCGGTCTGGTTGGCGGCCGCGCCGTTGAAGATCGGATGGTGGGGGCGATAGGCGGTCCCGGCGAGGAGCGCGACATCGGTCGGCGGGTCGGCCACGATGACGTGGCGGACACTCCCGAGGTCGAGGAGCACGTCCTTCTGGCGGTCGGCGTTGGACCAGTACTCGAAGTGCCGCTGCGACTGGAGCGAGCTGTAGCCTCCAAGCGACGGGACGTCGGCGTACATCAAGCGATTCGGCTCGAGCGCGGGCAGCGCCGAGTCGGCGAGCGCGCGGCCGGAAGTCCAGAGCGCAGCGTCGCCGATAGGGGCGGGTTGGAAATCCGCCCCTACGGTGTCGTGGCCCGCGACTTCCGCCAGGAAGCTCGTCACCGGCGCTGGCCGGACCAGCTCGGCGAGCGGTGCGCGGGGGTGGAAGTCGTAGCCGAAAACGAGCAGGTCGCCGGCGACGAGCGTCACGAGCGCCGTGGCCCAGGCGGCGCCCTGGCGCGGCCAGAGCGCCCAGGCCATGACGAGGAGCCCACACGCGGCCAGGAGCCCCACGCTGAGCGCGATTTTCGGGTCGGCCAGGTCGAGGGCGGCGACGAGGTGCTCGTAGACCATCGATCCCTCGAGCCAGGCGTACTCGTGGCGGGTCCCGACGTACTCCTCGTCGATCAGCCGATTCCAGCGGACCGGGTCGGCCAGTAGGCGGGTCCGAAAGGCGACGACCAGCCAGGCCAGGCCGCCGGCGCCTGCCAGGATCGAGAGCCCCGCCGCTGCCCCGAGCGACGAGCGACGGCGCCGGCTGGCGAGCCAGTCCATCCCGAACGCCGCCAGCCCGGCCGCGGCGAAGACGATCAGGTAGGCGAAGCGGCCCGGCGCTCGCAGCGACGAGAAGCCGGGCAGCCCCCACAGCAGACGATACACGTTGAGCGGGCTCTGCTCGACCAGCCCGACTAGCAGCCCGAACAGCCCGATCAAGACGAAGAAGGGGACGATCCGCCGACGGGCGAAGAGGACCGCCAGCAGCCCGAGTCCGAGCGGGGCCATCCCGACGTAGAGGAAGGTTTCCCACTGCTGCCAGAGGGTGATGTAACGGCCATCGTCCAGCCTGAACAGGTAGGGAAATACGACGGTCGGCAGGTTCTGCCAACGGAGCGGCCAGGCCGTTGCCAGGTCGTAGATCAACCCGGGCCCGCGATAGGAGGTCCGGCCCAGCTCGAACAGGGGCAGGAGCTGGACGGCCGCCCCGCCCAGCCCGACCGCTGTGACGAGTCCCGGCGCCCAGACCAGCAGGAGGACGCGCTCCCAGGGGCGGCCGGCGATCGGGCCGACGACGACGCGGTAGGTCGTGTACAGCCCCAGCGCGAGCAGGGTCATCGCGATCGGCTGGACGTGGAGCCCGAGCGCCGCCACCGCCAGGGCCAGTCCGCCCAGGACCAGGTACCGCTGGCGGGCCCAGCCATCCGTCCGCAGGGCCCGCTCGACGCAGAGCAGGATCAATGGGAGCCAGACGGCGCTCCTGACCAGATTCTCGTGCTGGATCTGGGTGATGAAGAAGCTCCCGAAGGCAAAGACCAGCCCACCGACGAGCGCTCCCCAGCGTCCGGCACCCAGGGTGCGCAGGAAGGCGTGCATGAACGCGCCGGCCAGGAAGAGGTGGAGCGCACGCATCGGCGTCAGCCAGCCGTCGCTCGGCAGGAGCGGAAGCAAGAGCAGGTTTAGAGGGTAGAGCATGCCGATCTCGCCATCGGCAAAGAGTGGGTAGCCGCCGAAGATCAGCGGCATCCAGAGCGGGAGGCTCCCACCTTGAAGCTGCTCGGCGTACCACCGCCCGAGCGGCGCGTAGAACAGAAACGTGTCGCGCTCGTAGAAGACGGTCCCGCCGAACAGCCCGTCGCGGAAGAGCACGAGCGAGCAGAGTGCCAGGACGAGATAGGGAGCGATGGCCGAGGCGCGATCGGCGATGGGCGGGACGGGGTGATCCGGAGGGGCGGCCGCCTGTGGCCGCCCTGCTTCGAGGTGGGAAGAAGGGCGGCTACGGGGGTCCGCCCCTACGGACGCACGCTTTGCATCGATCACGCTCATCGGATCCGTCGGCCGACGGCGAACACCGACAGGCCCCAGGGCAGGCTCGGCCCGCTGACCCAGGGGGCCTCGAGGGCGAGCAGGGCAGCCAGGGCGCGGTTCAGCGGGCCAGGCGGCTGCCAGAGGTCGGTGACGCCACCGCTGCTGTCGCGGCGCTCGAGCAGGCGCTTGGCCGGCGCGATCGGGAAGAGCAGAAAGTTGGCATAGCTGGTGTGCTCGACGCGAAACCCGACCCCTTCGAGCTTGGCCCGCAGCTCGCGACGGGTGTAACGGTGCCGCGTATGAACTGCCTGGTCGTGGGCGCCGCGGATCCTGTCGTAGGCCGGCAGGCGGATCAGCAGGATGCCACCTGGCCGGAGCACCCGGTGGAGCTCACCCAGCGCCGCGACGTCGTCGTCGACGGCGAGGTGATAGAGGACGTCGAAGCTGGTGACCAGGTCGAAGCGCTCCGAGCAGAGCGGCAGCGCCCCGACCGAACCCCGAAGCAGCCGCCGCACCCCGCGCCGCCGCGCCAGGCTGACCGCCTCGGCGGCCAGGTCGATCGCCGTCACCCGCCCACGCCGCTCCAGGAAGCGGGCCATCCCTCCCGAGCCGCAGCCGGCATCGAGGATCTCGGGTGTCGGGTGTCGGGTGTCGGGTGTCGGGGAAACCTGACCTCGACACCCTGTCGGTGGGTACCGATCGAGGAGCGCGGCCGAGATGCGGCGCATGCCGGCGTACCACCAGTGCCGCGCCTCCTGGCGGAACATCAGGTCGTACTGTTCCCGCTCCATCAGGTATCAGCCACGACCTCCGTGAGCGCGGTGAGGCTCGACGCAACGGTCATCCGACCCTGCACCAGCGTCGACGCGCCATTAACCATGAGCGGCTGAGAACTCGTTCACCGCCTCGGCCACGTAGTCGACCTGTTCGAGCGGGAGCTCCGGGAACATCGGGAGCGAGAGGACGCGGCTGGCCAGGCGCTCGGTCACCGGCAGCGAGCCGAGACCGGCGCCCAGCTCGGCGTAGGGCTCCTGGAGGTGGGCCGGCAGCGGGTAATGGATCCCCGTCCCGACGCCCCGCTCGGCGAGCGCCGCCTTGAGTCCGTCTCGATCGGCCACCTCGACGACGTAAAGATGGTAGACGTCACGGGACCAGGCCGGCTCCGCGGGCGTGATCACGCCCCGCAGCGACTCGGTGTAGCGCGCCGCTCGGAGCCGACGTGCGTCGTTGGCGACCTCGAGGTGGCGTAGCTTGACTCGCAGGATCGCCGCCTGCAGCTCGTCGAGGCGCGAGCTGATGCCGTGCGTCTCGCTCAGGTACTGGCGGCGCCAGCCGTACTGGCGAAGGAGCCGCGCCCGATCGGCCACGCCGTCGTCGCTGGTGGTGATCAGGCCGCCGTCGCCGTAGGCCCCCAGGTTCTTGGTCGGATAGAAGCTGAAGGCGGCAGCATCCCCGAGGCTGCCCACGCGCTTACCCCTGTACTCGGCCCCATGGGCCTGGGCGCAGTCTTCGAGCAGCGCGATCCCCCGCGGGCGGATCAGCTCGAGGATCCGGTCGACGTCGGCCGACTGGCCGTAGAGGTGGACGGCCAGGACCGCCCGCGTGCGGGGCGAGAGGGCAGCCTCGAGCAGGTCTGGGTCGAGGGTCCGCGTGGCCGGGTCGACATCGACGAAGACAGGGCGGGCACCGGTTTCCACAATCGCGGCGATCGGCGGCACGCCGGCGTTCGCCACGGCGACGACCTCGTCGCCGGGCTCGACGCCGATCGCCTGGAGCGCGATTCGGATCGCATCCGTCCCGCTCGCCACACCGACGCCATGCCGGGCCCCGCAGAACGCCGCGAATTCCGCCTCGAAGGCCGCGTGCTCCTCGCCCTGGATGAACCACCCTCGATCGAGGACCCGCCCGATCGCGGCGTCGAGCTCCTCCTTGAGCGCGAGATATTGCGGCCGCACGTCGAAGACCGGAATGCTGCATGCTGCACGCTGCACGCCGAACGACTGCTGTCGCTTCCCCATACCTACGGTCTCGCCCCGACTTCAGCGTTCAGGGTTCGATGCTCAGCGGTCTGGTCGCTCCAGTATTGGTCACGGTGCTCCAGGTAAAAGGCGACCGTCCGCTCGAGCCCCTCGCGAAGGGCCGTCCGGGGCTGCCAGCCGAGCACCCGCTGGATCTTGGTGAAGTCGGCATAGACGCTGCCG
>JACCZL010000809.1 GCA_013695975.1 Chloroflexota bacterium | reverse complement strand
CCGACCGAGGCCTACACTCGCAAGGCGCCCGTCTCCTTCGGGGCCGCCCCGGCCCCCTTCGACACGAGCGCCGCCGACATCATGGGCTGGATGATCGGCCACTACCGCGAGCACGTCGCGCAGATCGCCGACCTGGTCGCGGCGTGGCAAAAGGAGGAACCGGGAGGCGTCCACGACGCTTCCGTCTCCTGAGTTCTGGAGATTCTGCACGCAGAGGGTTAACATCGTAGCTCCCAGATTCCCCTCCGATGAGCCCTTCAACTGCCGAACCGGATCCAGGCGCAGCCCGCCAGCTCGGCCGGGGCGTCCGTGCGCGGGTGCCAGGGCCGGGGTGGCTGGTCACGCTCGCCATGAGGATCGTCGCCACCTTCTATCGGCGCGTCATCATCATGGTCCGGCCGCTGGAGGGCACGATCCCCGAGCGCTCAACCCGCCTGCCGGTCGTCCGCGAACTGCTTTGCGCGGAGGATTTGGAGGTCTACCGCACATTCCACCCTGAGACCGCCGTCGACGTCGGGCGCTTCAGTTGCTTGCGACTCGGCTCGTGGCAGCACGATTGGCACACGGCCTGGGGCGAGCAGCCCTTCCGCATCGTCGCTAATGACGCGCCCGAGGAGCCGCTTGAAGCCTCGCAAAGAGTCATGATGGACCATTCGTGATATGCTCCCGGCAGAGGTGTGACCGTGACCCTCGACGTTGCCCCATTCCGCCGCGCTGGCCTGAGTGTCAGCCCGGCGGACTTCGAGTGCCTCGTCATGGAGGCCGTCGAGCGCGTGCTGCCGGACCGCGCGCCGGTCGACGCGCGGCGCGAGTTGACCGAAGGTGAGCTTCGATTCCTCGAGGATGCCGGTGTCGAACGGGCCGAGCTGGCTCCCCGAGACCGCGGAGCCGCCTCGCCGCTGGCGCTGGCTGCTGCCGACTACGCGGCGCTGCTGGCGACAGCCCTAACCGTCTCCGAGCTGGCAGCCCGCCTCGGGGTCGACGAGAGCCGTGTCCGCCGGCGACTGGTGCGGCACACGCTCTACGGCATCAAGGACGGCAAGGGGTGGCGGATCCCCCTCTTCCAGCTTGACGACGCCGGTCGCGCGCCGGTTCCGGGCCTACAGCTGGTGGTGCCGCACTGGGCCGGGGCCCACCCGGTCGAGGTGGCGCGGTGGTTTACGCTGCCGCACGTCGACCTCGAGGACGCCGAGGGGCAACCAGTCGCTCCGCGCGCGTGGCTGCTCGGTGGGGGCGATCCTCGAACCGTGGTCGGCCTGGCTGAGGAGCTCCGGGGGGTTGCCTAAGCTACCCTCGCCACTGCGCGCCCCAGACCTTGCGCGGATCCCAGCGGCCTGGAGGGTCGTCCCGGCGGGGACGGCCCTCTTTCGCGTCTACTTTCGGGGCGGCCCGCATCCCGCCACCTGGAGCGCGTTCCGTCGCTACGGCCCCGCCAACGCCCGCTTCGATCACCATGAGCCGCCCCCGCGCGCCCAGGCGCACGGCATCCTCTACGCGGCCATCCACCCTCGAACGCCGCTGGCGGAGGTGTTCCAGGCACGCCGCACGATCAACACCTAACGCGACGAGCCGTGGCTGGTGGGCTTCAGGCTCGCAACGGACGTCGGGCTGCTCGACCTAGACCGGCTTGTGGCCCACGCGTGCCGGCGCCTCCGCCGCGATCAGCAGCGGCCCCCGGCCCGTGGCGCGCCGCTGGGCCCGCGCCATCTACGAGGCGTACCCGGATGCCGTCGGCTTGTGGTACGGCTCGTCGATGGACGCCAACGCCCCAAGCGCCGCGCTGTTCGAGCGCGCCGAGGCCGCACTGCCCGGCCTGCCATCCTTTCACCGGGCCCTCGCCGACGAGACGCTGCGAAGCTTCCTGGAGACGTGTAGCGAAGCGCTCGGGTATCGGCTCATCCTGTGACGGTTCGCCACTGCACCGCCGAGGTTCATCCCCGCTCTCCCCAATCTCTCTAGTTTCCGGTAAATGAGGCTGCCTGAGGCGGGACTTCGGGTAGGTCCGGCCTCGTCGGAGGGGCCGGGTCCGGCGGTGATCGGCGGCGCTGGCCCCAGCAGCCCTTCCGGAGGTGGTCGGTGCGGCTGGCCTTTTCACGGATTCGGGCCGGGCAGGCGAAGTCGGTCGGAAAATCGGCCCGCGCCAGGATGCGTCGCA
>JACCZL010000808.1 GCA_013695975.1 Chloroflexota bacterium | reverse complement strand
CCGACCGAGGCCTACACTCGCAAGGCGCCCGTCTCCTTCGGGGCCGCCCCGGCCCCCTTCGACACGAGCGCCGCCGACATCATGGGCTGGATGATCGGCCACTACCGCGAGCACGTCGCGCAGATCGGCGATCTGCTGACCACATGGAAAGCGTCGAAATCGTAGGTGTCGAAATCGTAGGTCTTGTGGTAACAACGTAGAGGCACTTTGCGAACCGCCTCTACACGGAGGGCCGCTCGACTCTGGCTTACCGGTGCGTTGCGTAACCTGCGGCGCTGACAACGCCGCGTCGAGAAAGTTCTGCCGCGCCTGCGGCGGAGCGCTGGCACCGGTCTGCCCCGCCTGCGCCGCGCTGAACGAGGCGGACGACCGCTTCTGCGGCGAGTGTGGCGCCCGCCTCGACGGCGGAGCACCGATGGAGGCCACGGACACGGTGGCCAGCCCGGCGCCAGCGCCGGTGGGCCCAGAGACGGCTTCGAGCCAGCCGGCGCCGCCCGCCGGCGCCGAGGATCGGCGGCCGGTGACGGTGCTCTTCGCCGACCTGGTGGGGTTCACTGCGCTGTCCGAGAGGCTGGATGCCGAGGACGTTCGCGAGATCACGACCGAGTGCTTCCGCCGCCTGGTGGCCGAGGCCGCCCGGTATGAGGGCACGATCGACAAGTTCATCGGCGACGCGGTGATGGTCCTCTTCGGAGCGCCGGTCGCCCACGAGGACGACCCGGCCCGGGCCATGCGGGCGGCGCTGGCGATGCAGCGGGCGCTCGAGGCGTTCAACACGGAGCTGGAGCCGGAGTGGGGGCTCCGGCTGGGGCTGCGGATCGGCGTCGAGTCCGGCGAGGTGGTCGCCGGCGTCCGCGATGTCGGCGGGGTCCGCGAGTACACTGTCATCGGCGACGCGGTCAACGTGGCGGCCCGCCTCCAGACCGCGGCTGACCCCGACACGATCCTGGTCGGCGGGGCTACCGAGCAGCGGACCCGCGGGGCGTTCGCCTTTCGGGCGGTCCCGCCCCTGGCGCTCAAGGGCAAAGCGCAGCCGGTGGCCGCGTCGGTGCTGCTCGGCCCACAACGGGTTCCGGGATCCGGGTTCCGGGTCCCTGGTTACGAGCCGGCGAGCCCGGAACCCGGAACCCGGAACCCGGAACCGCTTCGGCGGGCGCCGCTGGTCGGCCGCGCCGAGGAGCTGCACGTCCTCGAGCGATGCCTTGAGGAGCTGCGCCGCGGGCGGGGGCAGGTCGCCGCGATCATCGGCGAGCCGGGTCTGGGCAAGTCGCGGCTCCTGGCCGAGCTGCGGTCCCGGGGCGAACCGGCCCCTGACGAGCCGTCCGAGTCGACCGACCGATCACCCCTGCGTTGGGTGCGCTGCCAGGCGTTCGCCCATGAGCAAGGGCTCAGCTACGGCTTGACGCGGGAGCTGGTGCGCGGACTTGGTGACCTGGACCCTGAGGCGCCCGAGCCCGTCGTGGCGGAGCGGCTCCGCGCGCGGCTGCAGACCCTCGGCTGCCCCGGCGCGTACGCCGCGCTGGCTCACCTCCTTGGGCTCCCGCTCGCATCCGATGACGCTCGGCATATCGCCGGCCTCCCGCCCCAGGAGGTTCAGCATCTCACCTTCGGCGCTGTCGCCGAGCTGGTCGAGCGACTGGCGAGAGGTGGGGAAGCCGCGGCCGAGCGGGGAGCGTCGTCGCTCGTCCTCGAGCTGGACGACCTCCACTGGGCCGACCCGACGTCCATCGATCTGCTGCTCGCGCTCCTCGACGTCGCCGAGCGCGCGCCGGTGTTCTTCTGCTGTGCGTTCCGACCCGAGCGCGACGCGCCCGCCTGGGCCCTGCGGGAGCGCGCCGCCCGCCACCTTCCGCACCGCTACGTGGAGATCGTCCTCCGCCCGCTCTCGGAGGCGGCCAGCACCGAGCTGGTGGCCGGGCTGCTCCACCTCGACGAGCTGCCGCCGGGACTGCGGGGGGTGCTCGATCGCGCCGCCGGGACACCGCTCTGGGTTGAGGAGCTGGTGCGCACCCTGATCGAGCGCGGCCTGCTGGTCGCCGAAGACGGGCGCTGGCGGGTCACCGCCAACCTGGATCAGGTCGAGATCCCGGACAGCCTCCAGGCCCTGATCGTGGCCCGCATCGACCGCCTCGGCGACGCCCGTCCAACGCTTCAGACCGCCTCGGTCATCGGACGGCGGTTCGGGCGACGGGTCCTCCAGGAGGTGGCGGATGGAGACCCGCGGCTGGACGAGCACTTGCGCCAGGCGCAGCGGGCCGACCTGGTCCGCGAGCTCCAGGTAGTCCCGGAGCGGGAGTACGGCTTCAAGCACGTCCTAACCCAGGAGGCGGCCTACGCGACCCTGCTCGTTCGGCGGCGGCGCGAGCTCCACCGGCGGGTCGCCCAGGTGCTCGAGGAGCTGTACGCCGACCGTCTGGACGAGCTCCACCCGGTCCTGGCCCACCACTACGAGCGCGCCGAAGCCTGGACCGAGGCGCTCGAGCACGCCCGCCGGGCGGGCGAGACGGCGCGGGCCGACTACGCCAACCGCGAGGCGCTCGAGCACTACGCCCGGGCCCTGGCCTCCGCCGAGCGGGCCGGGCTCGGACCCACGGAACGGCTGGAACTCCAGGAAGCGCGGGCCGCGGTGTACGAGGTGCAGGGGCAATTCGAGCCGGCCCGCGAGGATTACGAGGCGGCGCTGGCACTGGCCGAGGAAGCCGCCGACGGGCCGGCGAAGGCACGCCTGCTCGGAATGCTGGGCATGCTCTGGGGCGGCCACAAGGACTACCAGCGAGGATTGGACCTGACCCGCCAGGCGGTTGCCGTGGCCGGGGCGGCCGACGACGCGCGGGCGTTGGCCGAAGCCCGCGTGCGGGTGGGCGTCATGCGGCTGAATCTGGCCCAGATGGCCGAGAGTCGCCGCGAGCTCGAGGCGGCGCTCGCCCTCTTCCGCGAACTGGCGGACGAGCCGGGCCAGGCCCAGACGCTGGACGTCCTGGCGATGACCACCTTCTGCGCCGGGGACATCGAGCCGTCGGTCGGCTATGCTCGCGAGGCGGTCCACCGGCTCGGCGTCCTCGGCGACCGCTCGACCCAGGCATCGAGCATGAACGCGCTCGCCCTCGGCCTCGGCTACCGTGGCGTGCGGGCCGAAGCCGAGGACTGGTTCCGCCGATCCCGCGAAGCGCTCGTCGAGATGGGGTCGCGGAGCGGTGAGGCGTACACCCACTGGAGCCTGGCGCAGGTCGTCGAGCCGTTCGGCGCGTACGACTTGGCCCTCCGTGAGGCGTCGCCCGGCTTGGCGATCGCCCGCGAGCTGGACCACCGCGAATGGACGGCTGGCGCCCTGTCGATCGTCGGGCGCGTCCGCCGCGTCTGCGGCGATGTGGCCGGCGCCCGCCGGCTCCACGAGGAGATGCTCGCCACGGCGCGTGAGCTCGGCACGGCGCTCTGGATCGCCGACGCCCTCAGTGAGCTCGGGCTGGACGTGCTGGCCGCCGGTGACGAGTCGGCGGCCATGGCGCTGCTCACGGAGGCCGTGGCGACCGGCGCCGAGGCGCGCAAGTTCACGGCGCGGGCGCTCCTAGCCCAGGCCGAGCTCCCACTCCGCCGTCG
>JACCZL010000092.1 GCA_013695975.1 Chloroflexota bacterium | reverse complement strand
CGCGTCGCGGAGCGACTCGCCCAGGAAGTTGAAGGAGAGGACGGTCAGCAGGATCGCCAGGCCGGGCGCGATGTCCTTGCGCGGCTGCTCTACGGCGGGCGGATCTCGCTGGCGGTCGGGTTCCTGGCGGCCGCCCTGGCGATCACCCTCGGCGCGACGCTCGGGGCGATCGCCGGCTACGCCCGAGGCTGGCCCGAAGCGGTCATTATGCGCGTCGCCGACGGCATGCTCAGCATCCCGATCTTCTTCCTGGTGCTGGTCGTGCTGGCGAGCCTGGGCTCGACCTTGCCGAACCTGATCGTCACGATCGGGCTGGCGAGCTGGATGTCGACCGCGCGGGTCGTCCGCGGCGAGGTGCTACGGGCAAGTGGGCTCGAGTTCGTCCAGGCGGCGCGGGCGCTCGGGGCGAGCGGGTCGCGGGTCCTCCTGCGCCACGCCCTACCCCAGGCGATCCCCTCGACGATCGTCGCGGCTACCCTCGGCGTCGCCCAGGCGGTCCTGACCGAGTCGGCGCTCAGCTACCTCGGGCTCGGGGTCCAGCCGCCCACCCCATCCTGGGGTAATATGCTGACCGACGCCCAGAGCTACGTTTTCAGCAGCCCCCTGCTGGCGCTCTGGCCCGGCCTGGCGATCCTGCTGACCGTCCTATCCTTCAACTTCCTGGGCGAGTCGCTCCGCGACGCGCTCGACCCCTTCCGAGGAGCACGCCGGTAAGGTGTTATCCCGGCGCTCTGCCATGCCTGGGGTATAGTGGAACTGAGGGGATGAAGATGGCAGACGGGAAACCAGCCCATCAGGACGGCATCATCCAGGACCCACAGATCATGCTGGGTAAGCCGGTGGTCAGGGGGACGCGCGTTCCGGTCGAGCTGGTCCTCAAGTACCTGGCGCAGAACCCCGACCTGGAGAATCTCTTTGGCGCCTTCCCGCACCTGACGCTCGACGACGTCAAGGCGTGCCTGGCCTACGGGCAAACGGCGGTCGAGCGCGAATGGGCCCGGCAGGCCGGCCGGGAGATGACCCGCGCTCAGACCGCCCATGCATGAGGTTCCTCTTCGACGAGAGCGCTGATGCCCGCCTGGTCCCGTATCTCGAAGGACTCGGACACGACGTCACGAGGGTCGCTCGAGAGTACCCGCGAGGACTTCTGGAGGCGTTCTCGCCACCGCCCACTGGACTGGTCGAATCTCAACGAGATCGGCACGCTGGCCCGCGGCCTCGGCTGGACGGGCGCGTGAGTGCTTCTGCCATCAGGGGTCGTGCCCCCCTTCTGCGCACATGCTCCTGCCGAGGGTCAGATCGGATGATCCGCGGTTCGTCGCCGCCACCATAGCCCGAGCGTCAGCAGCAGGTAATACGCCGGGTAAGCCAGGCTGGCCCAGATGGGCCAGCGCGGTGGGTCCGGCAGCAGCGCGGCCAGCCCGATCAGCGTGCCGCCCCAGACCGCGCCGAGCGCCAGCGTGACCGGGCGGAGCGGGCGCGTCTTGGTCGGGTATGGGTAGCGGATGGGGACGAAGACCAGGATGCTCAGGAAGAGCACCAGCGCCGTGTTGAAGCCCAACGGCGTGTCCAAGAGGTAAAGATAGAAGCCGAACAGGCTCCAGTAGGAGGGGAACCCGAGGAAGTAGTCGTCCTCGGTCTTCGCCTCGGCCTGGCCGAAGCCGTAGCCGCTCGCCAGCAGCGGAGCCGCGACCGCCCAGGCCGGCAGCAGGCCCGCGCGGATGAGCAGGATCAGCGGCACGACCACCCAGCAAAAGTAGTCGACGACGTCGTCCAGGCGGCGCCCGTCGAAGCCGGGCAGCACCTCCGCGACCCGCACCCGGCGGGCGAGCATGCCGTCCGTCGAGTCGACGAACATCGTCGCGAAGAGGAGCAACCAGGCGGTGCGGTAGTCGCCGTCGAAGATGGCGAAGACGGCCCAGACGCCGAGCGGCGCGCTCAGTGCCGTGTAGAGATGGACCGCCCAGGCCAGCATCGCCCGCCGCCGCACACCCGCCCCCTCCCAGCCACTCCGGCCGCCTCGCGCGCAGTCTAGCACGCCGCTCACCCACGCCTCGGATCGTGTCTTGCCCCGACACGCCCGGCGAGCGCGCTCATTGACTACCATCGGATCGCCCGTGCTATGA
>JACCZL010000773.1 GCA_013695975.1 Chloroflexota bacterium | reverse complement strand
TTCTGGTTTATCCAGGGTCGCTCGGACGACACGATCAAGATCGCCGGCAAGCGGCTCGGTCCGGCCGAGGTCGAATCAGCGGTGGTGAGCCACCCGGCCGTGGCCGAGGCCGCCGCGATTGGCGTGCCGCACCCACTCAAGGGCGAGGCAGTGGTCGTCTTTGCCGTGCTCACGGGCAGTCACGAGCCGAGCGAGAGGCTCCGCGAGGAGATCAAGGAGGCGGTCGTCGCGGCCCTCGGCAAACCCCTGCGGCCGGAAGACGTTCGCTTCGTCGGCGACCTCCCCAAGACCCGCAATGCCAAGGTCATGCGGCGGGTCATTCGGGCAAGGCATCTCGGCCTGATCGACCTGGGCGATCTCTCGGGCCTCGACAATCCGGCCGCGATCGAGGAGATCGCCCGAGCGCGGTAGGCTCCTCGTCAAGCCTCCATCGTCCGACGGCCGGCCATTTGGGGCTCCCCGGCGTGCTCGAAGGGCAGCCAGAGGGTGAAGGTGCTGCCCTGGTCGACGGCGCTCTTCACGCGGACCTGGCCGCCCAGTCGCCTCGCGGCCTCGCGCACCAGCGCCAGGCCGAGGCCGGTCCCGCGCTCGGCCCGCGCCTCCGGCCGGCTCCCTCGGAAGAAGCGCTCGAACAGCCTCGCCCGGTCCTCCTCGGTCAGGCCGATACCGGAGTCGATCACCGAGATCGCGACACCGTCGTTTTCGCGCCTGGCGGTCAGGCGGATCTCGCCGCCGCTCGGCGTGTACTTGACGGCGTTCGACAGCAGGTTGTCGAGAGCCCGCCGCGCCAGGAGCTCGTCGGTGGTGATCGGTGGGAGACCCGGCTCGACCTCGACGGAGAGGTCGACCCGTTTCTCACCCGCCTGGGGCCTGGTCATCAGCGCGGCGGTATTGAGGAACGCTTCGACCCGCACAGTCGTCAACTGGAGCGGCTCGGTCCCGTGCTCCATGCGCCGCAAATCGAGGATGTTGTTGACCAGCCGGAGCATGTAGTCGCCCGACTCCGCGATTCGGCCGATGAACTCGGCCTGTCGGGCGGGGTCCAGCGAACCGGCCGGCGTGCTCGCCATCAGGCGGGCATAGCCGAGGATGGTGCTGAGGGGCGACCGCAGCTCGTGACCGAGGTCGGCCGCCCGATCGTCCATCTCGACAGAGGGCTCGGCCTCGCGGACGGCCCCGACGCCGATCTGGAACCCGCCCAGGCCGTCGGTCAGCGCGGTATAGCTCACCACGACCGGCCTCGGCTGACCATCGGAGCCTCGGAGGATGCCGCTCGTGTGAACGGCCAGGCCAGAGCGCGCCGCGCGCGCAAACGCCGCCTCGTGGTCGACCAGTTGGCCGTCAGCACTCTCGAGGCGGACGACTTCGTGGCATGGCCGACCGACGGCGGGCGTGGTCGGCCAGCCGGTCAGGCGGCTGGCGGTGTCGTTGAGCCACTCGAGCTTTAGACTGGGCCCGACGGCGAAGATGCCCTCCGGCGCGTGTGCCACGATGGCCTCGAGTCGGGCCTGTTCCCCGGCGACACCGGCGCGGGCGGCTTCGGCACCGAGATAGAGGGCAATCAGCGCCAGCGCCACGACCAGCAGGAGGAGCATCGGTCCGAAGAGCAGCAGGCCGCGGCTCACCAGCAGGTCGGCCAGAACAATCGCCGGAAAGAGAAGCAGCAGATTCGCCACGAGGTTGGAGCGTGCCACCGGCGCCGCCCCGCCGGGCAGCCCGCTACGCTCGGCCAGGCGGACAGTCATGAGCTCGGCCAGCCAGTAGGCGACGACGAAGCCGGCGCCCGCGATCAGCCGCTCGGCGCCCGTGGCCTGCAGCAGGTCGGACGCCAGCAAGACACTCCCGACCAGATGGCCGATGAGCGCGCCGGCGAGCGCACCGGCGGCGCCGAGCGCCGTCGGCAAGATCGCCCGCGTGGAGACAGCTCCGCCGACGAGGCTGGCCGCGAAGGCAATCGCCGCCGTCGCCGGTCCTCCGCAGCTCAACCAGGCGGGCAGGAGCACGGCCACCAGGAGTGAGATCGAGATAGCTGTCGGCAGCCTGACGACGAGGGCCGCCGTCGCCATGGCGCCGATCAGCAGCGTCGAGATGACCGCGGTATCACACCCGACGTCACCGGCCAGGACCGGGGCAAAGAGGACGAGCGCCGTGCCGACAAGGCCCAGCGCAACAAGCCAGGCGGCCCAGGGCTGGACGAGAGTACGCACGGCCATCGGAGTTGGGACCCGGCGGGCCCGCCGACATGATAGCACTCGGACTCACCTGCACGAGGTTCGGAAAAACTGGTCGCCGCGACCCGTCACCTCCCGCGCGCGGACAGCGTTAACAGGGAACACGTGGTGGAGAAGGACCGGATCCGTATGGTTCACCCCAGGGCGCGCGCGCGCACCCTCCGCTCGCACAAAGCGAAGGTTTCCGCCGACACGCTGGGGCGGCTTCGGCTGTTCGGGCTCCTCACCCTGCTAATCCCGCTCTTCGTCGGAATGCCGCACCTCCTCGAAGCGATCACGGAAGTGCGCTTCGTCACGCAGACCGTGCCGGTCGTCGTCGAGGTCGAGAAGCCGGTCGAGCGGATCGTCGAACGTATCGTCGAGCGCATCGTCGAGCGGATCGTCTCCGTGCCGGTCTTCGTCCCAGTCCCCGCCCCGCCGGCGCCAACGCCCGTGTCGGTACCACCCGGCCCCGGCGGCGGCACGACCGTCAGCAGCCCGGGTGCGGCCTCCGGCGCCGCGCCAGTCGCGGCGGGGAGCGTCGGCGTGGCGCCGGCGAGTCCGAGTCTCGACGACCGCGGTCTGGCGCCGCTCAACCCCGGCCCGGCCGCGCTGATCGCGCCGCGGCCGTTGCCGTCGACGGGTATCGCACCATCGACGGCGCCGACATCGGATACGGTCGCGAGCCTCGCCACGGCCGCGGGAGACTTGAGCAGCACGTTGGGTGGGACGGCCATCGCCCAGCCGGTCGTCAGCGCGGCTCAGTCGGCAGCGCCCCAGATCGGACTGGTCTCCGGCGACGCCGAGGCCGTCATCGCGACACCCGGGTTGACTGGCGAGCCTGCCCAGGCGGCGGTCGCCGGCGACGGGGCTTCCACGAACAGCGTCCTGGCCGGCGCGAGCGGCGCCGCACCCGTCTCCAGCGGCGGCGAGCCGATCGCGGAAGCCGATGGCCCGATCCTGGCGACTGGGCCGATCTCCACCTTCGATCAGAGCGCCAGCCTCGATCCGACCGCCGCGGAGGTCCCACCGATCGTGGACGGAGAGCCGCCGGCCACCGCGGCCGTCGACGAGCCGCCTGCACCCAGCCTCCCTGACGCGAACGCGAGTGTTCCGGGCAGTCTGCCGGCCGCCGCCGCCGGGTCCCCCCGCACAGAAACCAATCCCACCACCGCCACCGCCTCTCGAGCAGCAGCACCCGCGGCCTCGAGCCGATCGGCCAGCGCCCTCGCCGCCGCGGTGCCAGCCCAGAGCTTTTCGACGCCCCCGAATACGGTCGGGAATGCGCCGGCTGTTCAAGCGCCAGCCCCGCGACCGCCGGTGATTTCGCAGCCACCGGCCGTCTCACAACCGCCGGTCATTCCGCAGCCGCCGGTCATTCCGCAGCCTCCCGTCTCGCAGCCACCCGCCCCGCAGCCACCCGCCCCGCCGCAAGCCCCGACCGTCCAGCCTACCCCCGCCAAGCCGACCCCGCAGCCGACCGTTCCCGCCGCCCCGACGCCCCGGCCAACGCGCGAGCCCAAGCCCACGCTGCAGCCCACGCCGCCGAGTGCTCCCACCATCCAGCCCACACCGCCCAAGGCAACCGCCCAGCCCACGCCGCCCGGTGCCCCGA
>JACCZL010000769.1 GCA_013695975.1 Chloroflexota bacterium | reverse complement strand
CGCCCAAGCCGGCCGGGCAGGCCGCCCCGGCCCCGTCCCCGGCGCAAGCCCCGCAAGCGCTTCCACGCACCGGCGATCCCGGCGCCACCCTGCTCGTCGGCGTGCTCGGAGTCGCGGGCGCCGCCCTCTTCAGCGCCGGCGCGGCTCTGCGCCGCCGTCGAAAGCCGTAGGCGGCTAGCACGAATACGTCGTAGGGGCGGGGGCTTGTCCCCGCCCCTACGACACCTACCGCTGCCGCTGAGCCAGGCGGAAGCGTCGTCGTTCCTCGGCCGCGGCGAAGCGGGCGCGCTCGTCCGTCGTCCGCGGCTCAAGGGGCGGCACTGGCCCCGGAGTGCCCGCGTCGTCGAGCGCGACGTACACGAAGAAGGCGGTCGACGTGCGGTGCCGCACGCCCGAGACGATCTCTTCGGCGTCGATCGACACCTCGACTTCGAGGCTGGTGCGACCGACCCAGCTCACGCGCGCGTCGAGCACGACCAGATCGCCCACCGACACCGGGTACTGAAAGGTCATCGAGTCCATCATCGCCGTGACGACGCGTCGACCGGCGTGGCGCATCGCCGCGATGGCGCCCGCGGTGTCGGCTAGCTTCATCAACGTACCCCCATGGACGTTGCCCTGGCCGTTGGCGTCCGTGGGCAGCATGACCTGAGCGAGGACGATCCGCTCGACGTCGCGGTCAGGCGGCGCGCCCATCACGGCTCGCCTTCCGAACCCTCGGCGTACTCCAGCGCATCGGGACGCAGGCCCCACGCCGAGACGAGCGCCCTGGCTTCGTCCTCTCCACGGACCTTGCGGTAGCGTGCCCCGCGCACCCCGTGGACCCGCCGCTCACAGGCCGCCCAGGTTGGGTGGCGGACAACGATGCCGTCGACCAGGCTGAGATAACTCGTGCCGGGCGGCGGAGCCTTGCCTTGCCGCGCGATCACGCCCGCGTCACCGTTTGCCGAAGGCGTCAGGCGGCCGATGCCTTCGGCAAACCACCGCGCGATGACGTCGCAGCGCTCGTTGCCGGGCGTACCGGCGTGCCCGCGAGTCCACTCCCAGACGACGCGCTCCCGCGCCAGTCCGTCGATCTCGGTCCAGAGATCCCGGTTCTCGACGGGCTGGCCGGCGCTGGTCCGCCAGCCACTCCGCTTCCATTTGGCGAGCCAGTCGACGACGCCGCGCCGGACATACTGGCTGTCGGTGATGATGGTGACCGCCGTGCAGTCAGCGGTGGTCCGCAGGGCCTCGATGGCGGCCCGCAGCTCCATGCGGTTGTTCGTCGTGGGCGACTCGGCCCCGCCCAGCTCGACGACGCGACCGTTCGCCAGCTCGAGGTGGACTGCCCAGCCACCAGGTCCGGGATTGCCCAGGCAGGAGCCGTCGGTGTAGGCAGTTGCGCGTTCTTCAGTCATCGGCGGCCGGCCCCCGGGTCTAAAAAGATGATCGGCTCCCGACCGATTCCCTACAGTATACGTAGCCACCAGGCCGGCCCAGGGGTCCTGGTGAGCCAACCGCGTGCGCGGCGCGAGCCGCGATCGCCTCGCCAGGTGAGTACGCTCTTGCTTCAGCCCGCTCTCCGCTCGGACCCCTTCTACGCCTTTGGGCAGCTCATGTATCGCCGACGCTGGCTCGTCATCGCGGGCTGGCTCCTTGCCCTATTCGTCGCGCTCCCGCTGCTGCCACGAATTGCCCGCTCACTGCAGCCGGGCGGGTTCTCCAGCGGGTCGATCGAGGCGGCGCAGGCAGCGGTGACGATCCAGCGCGCCCTCGGCGAAAATCCGGCCAGCCTCCTCGTCATCTACTCCAGTCCGACCCTCTCGACCAGCGATCCGGCCTACGTCGCGGCCGTCGAGTCGTCGCTGGCGGATGTGCGGTCGCTCGACCTGGTAGCCCGCGTGAGCACCCACGTCGAGAACCCACGCCAGGCCGCGCCGGATGGTCGAACCGCCTACGCCACGATCGCCCTACGCTCGGTGCCGGAGGAGTTTCGCGAGGTGATCCCCAGGATCGAGGGCGCGCTCCGCCCGAGCGTCCTCGAGATGACCCTCACCGGTGCCCCGATCTTTTATAGCGATATCCAGGAAGTCACCGAGCGCGACCTCAGGCGCGCCGAGCTGATCTCGTTCCCCTTCGCCGGGCTGGCGCTCTTGCTGGTGTTTGGCTCGCTCGTCGCGGCGGCGGTTCCGGCCCTCGTCGGTGGGGCGGCCGTCGCCATCACCATCGGCGTCGTCGTCCTCCTGACGCGGATCACCGACGTCTCGATCTTCGCCCTCAACCTGGTCAGCATGCTCGGGCTCGGGCTCGGGATCGACTACTCCCTGTTCGTCGTGAGCCGCTTTCGTGAAGAGCTCGTTCGACGTGAGGTGGAGGACGCCATCGGTATCGCGATGGCCACGGCTGGTCGAGCCGTGCTTTTTTCCGGGCTCACCGTCTTTCTTGGCCTGCTTGGGCTGATGACCTTCGAGTTCATGGCCTTGCGGTCCCTCGGCGTGGCCGGCTCCGTCGTCGTTGCGATCTCGGTCGCAGCGGCGATGACCCTGCTCCCGGCGATCCTGGCCGTGGCCGGCCACCGTATCAATGCCTTTCCGATCTTGCCTCAACGGGCTTCCGGGAACCGGTTCTGGCAGACGACGGCCGATTGGGTCATGCGCCACGCCGGCGCGGTGTTCGTCGGCGTCCTGGCCCTGCTCGTCGCGCTCGGGCTACCGTTCCTGCGGGTCGACTTCGGCGCGCCGGACGCCTCGATCCTGCCCACCGACGTTCAGTCGCGCAAAGGCTTTGAACAGCTCCGCGCCGCCTTCGGCGAGGGCGAGATCGCGCCGGTGTTGATCGCCGTGACCTCTGCCGAGACGCTGTTCGCCCCCGAGCGGCTCGGGGCCCTCTACGATTTCGTCGCCCGGATCAGGGCGGACGCCAGAGTGGAGCGGGTGGACAGCATCGTGAGCCTCGATCCCAGGATCAGCCGAGACCAGCACCTTCTGGTTTACGCCGACCCTACCGCGGTGCGTGAGCTGTACGCGCGGGCGATCCTCGCCGAGACGGCCCGCGAGCGCTTTGCCCTGGTTCGCGTCGTAAGCCGCCACAGCCAGACAGCCGACGAGTCCAAGGCGCTGGTCGAGGCGATCCGCAACACCCCGATCGGGGCCGGACTGAGTTTCCAGGTCGGCGGCGGCACGGCCGGGGTCATCGATTACGCCGGCCGCCTGTACGCGGACTTTCCTCGCGCGCTGGTGTTTATCTTGATCAGCACCTACCTGGTCCTGCTCGTGCTGTTCCGCTCGGTGGTGCTTCCGCTCAAGGCGCTGGTGATGAACACCCTTAGCATCCTCGCTAGCTACGGCGCCCTGGTCGTCGTCTTCCAGGAGGGGGCTTTCGCCGACCTGCTCCGCTTCGAGCCGCTCGGGTTTATCGAGGCCTCGCTCCCGATCGTCCTGTTTTGCGTCTTGTTTGGGCTCTCGATGGACTACGAAGTCTTCCTCCTCAGCCGCATCAAGGAAGCCTACGACGAAGGCTTCGACAACACCGCCAGTGTGGCCGTCGGCCTGGAGCGGAGCGGGCGGTTGATCACCAGCGCCGCGGCGATCATTGTCCTGGTCAGCGGTAGCTTCGTGGCCGCCGACATCATCCTGATCAAGGCCCTCGGCCTCGGCACAGCCATCGCCGTGCTGCTCGACGCCACGGTCGTCCGCGCCCTGCTCGTCCCCGCCAGCATGCAGCTCCTCGGCGACTGGAACTGGTGGGCGCCGCGGGCCGTCCTGCGGCTACTCCCCCAGCCACTCGGCAGTGGGCATAAGGGGGCTGCATGATCCGCCGCGGCGTTCATTGGCTCACCGTCTCCTGGCTCTGCGCGCTCCTGCTCGCCGCCTGCACCAACGGCGACAATCGAGCGGCGGGGCTGCCGCCCGCGCCCGCGCCGACGCCAGCCGCGTATCCTCCGGTCACACTCCCGAAGGACGAGGCACCCCACCAGGACTTGACCGAGTGGTGGTACTACACTGGCCATCTGGCCGCCGAGGACGGGCGACGGTGGGGCTTCGAGCTGGTGGTCTTTCAGGTCTTGCGGGGGCCGCTCGCACCGGTTTACCTTTCCCACTTCGCGGTGACCGATCGCCAGCGTGGGGTCTTTCGCTACGATGAGCGCGGATCGCAGGGCGCGCAGGCTCAACCCGCCGAAGGCTTCGCTCTCGACGTCGGCGGGTGGGCCATGCAGGGGCGGCTCGGTCGCGACCACCTTTCCGCCAGCATGGGCGAGTACGGCGTCGACCTCGCCTTGAGCACTGACCGCCCGCCGGTCCTCCACGATGGTGGCCTGGTGACCTTTGGCCCAGCCGGCGACTCGTACTACTATTCGCGCACTCGGATGGACATCATGGGTACGATCGACGACCACGGCGAGCGGATCCCGGTCCGTGGGCTGGCCTGGTGCGATCGCCAGTGGGGCAATTTCCTGGTCCTTGGGGGCGGCTGGGACTGGTTCAGCCTCCAGCTCGAGGACGGCAGCGACCTGATGCTCAACCTGATCCGAGACAATGCGGGGACGACCCAACTCGCCTACGGTACCTACGTCGACTCGAGCGGCGAGTTCCGCCACCTCCGGGGCGATCAGTTCGAGGTCACGCCAACCGGCCAGTGGACCAGCCCACGGACCGGCGCTACCTATCCGATGGGCTGGCGCGCCCAGGTCCGCGAGCCAGCGCTCGATCTGACCATCCGCCCGGTGCTCGAAAGCCAGGAGGTCGACGCGCGCCGGAGCACCAGCATGGTCTACTGGGAAGGCGCCAACGACGTCGTGGGCACGCGCGACGGCCGTCCGATCCGAGGCCAGGGCTACGTCGAGCTGACTGGCTACTTTACGCCGTAACGGCAGGCGTCATTGCCCCCCGAACGCCCCGCTCAAGTGGTCGTCGATCCCCAGCTTCTTCAGCCGGGCCGGATCGCGGCTCTTCAGCGCTCCCATCTCCTCGGGCGCGATCTCGTAGCCAGCGATCGCCGCGTTCGGGTTTTCGTCAAACCCCGCTCGCAGCGACGGCGTCGCGGAAAGGTCCTCGAGGAACCGCTGTAGCTCTACCTTCGACATGTCTCACTCCTTCCAGCAAGCTGCCCGTCGTTGACCCACTAGTTGTACCTGCCAGTGACGGTCACGTATCCGAGCTTCTCAAGCTCGCGAAAGGTGAGCGCGCGGGTCTCCTCGTGCGTCCACCACGACGCCTTTCGCCACGCGCCGTCTGGCGCCGAGCGGCCGATGAAACGGATGCCGGTACCTTGATATACGCCATCGAACGTGAGCGACGCTCGACGAAGGTGGTAGGGCGAGGTCACGAGGATCGCGCTGCGTAGGCCGTTCGCGAGCATCAGCTCGCGAGTGTGAACGGCATTGCCGTAGGTGTCTTCGGCGATGTCGTCGGTGAGAATCGCGTTGGCCGGAACGCCTTCGCGCAAAGCGAGCCGCCGCATCACGTCCGCGTTCGATCTCGGGCCATCCTCGGCAGCGCCAGAGAAGATCAGCCGCGGGGCCCAGCCATCGCGATACAGGCGGAGGCCCTCACGGAAGCGGGCCAACGCTTCATCACCGCTGATCACGACGATCGCGTCGGTCCGCTCGAGCGGGTCGCTCCTCCCTTCGAGGAGGAAGCCCGGACCAAACAGCACCGCCGCGGCCGCGATGGGGGCGCCGACCGCTAGTGCAGCAATCCCGCGAATGACGTGGCCCACTCGCCCCCTCTCCCGTCCCTGTGGCCCACCACTCGGCTGGCTGGCCGCGGCCACGACGAGCCCTCCCAGCCTTCGCCGCGCTGGATGCGCGGCGGCATGCCTGTCCATTAAACCATGTCCGCCGACAATGGTTACGCCGTTCCGTTCGATCACCAGTACAATCCTTGTGGCACGTAGGCATGCAGACGATCGAATGTGCAACAGGTGAAACGACACCGCTACGTCACCGGCGGGCCGTGGCGCTGGGTATGGGCGCCCTCCTCCTGCTCGCATCCAGCTCTCCGAGCCGCGCCCAGGACGAGCGGTTCCTCGTGCAGAACCTCGAACTGGTCGGCCACAGCGACTTGAATCAACGAGCGCCCAACGCCTCGGTCTGGGCGCACCGGACCTTCGCCTACGTCGGCACGACGGGCGCCCGGGGCGCCACCGGTGTCGCGGCCTGTGGCGGTCATGGCGTCACCATCGTCGATCTCGCCGACCCGACCCGCCCGACCGTCGTCGGGACCCTCGCCGAACGGAGTGGGACGTCCGCCGAGGACGTCCAGGTGCTGGCGGCGGACGGACCCGCCTTTCGCGGCGATCTGCTCGCGACCGGCCTACAGCCCTGCTCCGGGAGCGGCGTCGGCGGACTGAGCCTCTGGGACGTCACCAGCCCGCGCGAGCCGGTCGAGCTGAGCTTCTTCGACGTCGGCGCCGGACTCAGCGGTGTCCACGAGCTCACGATGTTCCGCCGTGAGGGCCGCACCATCGGCCTCCTTGCGGTCCCCTTCTCCGAGTCGATGAACGGCGACGCCCTCGGCGACCTCCGGATCGTGGACCTCTCGGACCCACGCGCCCCCCGGCAGCTTGCGCACTGGGACGCTGGGGTAGCGCTCGGGTTGGATGCGCGGAGCGGTCTCGGTCGTGATTCGCGCATGTACGCTCACAGCGTCCGCGCGAGCATCGACGGGAAGCTGGCGTACGTCGCCTACTGGGACGCCGGCGTGATCATTCTCGACATTTCCGACCTTCGGAATCCGCGCTACCTTGGCCGAACCACGTTCGGGAGCGACGACGAGGGCAATGCCCATTCGGCGGTGACGGCCCGTGGTGGTCGAGTCTTGATCCAGGCCGACGAGGCGGTGCCGTTGCGCGCTGACGGGGTCGCCGACGGCGCGCTGTCGACCACCGGTCCGTCCAGCCAGTGGGGTTATCTCCGATTCTGGGATGTTACCAACCCTGCCATGCCAATCCAGGTGGGCACATTCGCTACGGCGCGCGCTCGTGGGTCTCGCGCGGTCGGCGCGGATGCCGGCTGGTACACCGTCCACCAGGTCGCCGTGCTCGGAGATCGCCTGTACGCCTCCTGGTACAGCGACGGCGTTCGCGTCCTCGACATCTCGGACCCGACCCGCCCCCGCGAGACCGGGTTCTTCATCCCTGGCATCCCGGCGCCGGGCGTCGAGGGCGCCGAGCGGGAGGATCGCCCGTTTGTTTGGGGCATCTACGCCCGTGAAGACCTGATTCTCGCCAGCGACCACCAGAGTGGGCTGTATGTCCTGCGCGATCTCTCCCGCTAGCGCTGTCCGTGCCTGATCGAGCGCTCCCGCTTGCGCGGAGCAGCTCGGCCCCGGCCACCCCGACGCTGGATGGGCGCCGCCTACTCCTCGCCGCGTTGATCGTCTGCACCTTCCTTACTGCCCTCGACATCTTCGTCATCGGCACGGCGATGCCGACGATCGTCGCCCAGCTCGGCGGCATGTCCCTCTATTCCTGGGTGTTCTCGACCTACCTGCTGGCCTCGACGGTGACCGTACCGGTCTATGGCAGACTCGCCGACACCTACGGCCGCAAGCCGGTCTTCACCTTTGGCACCCTCCTCTTCCTGCTCGGCTCGGTCCTCTGCGGCTTTGCCCAGGACATGACTCAGCTCATCGCCTGCCGGGTGGTCCAGGGTCTCGGCGCGGGAGCCGTGTTCCCGGTGACCCTGACGATCGTCGGCGACGAGTTCTCGCTCGAGGAGCGCGCGAAGACGATCGGCCTGTTCAGCGCGACCTGGGGTGTCGCGGGCATCGTCGGCCCGCTGGTCGGCGGGTTCATCACCGACTACTGGGGCTGGCGCTGGATCTTTTTCCTCAACCTCCCAGTCGGCGCCGCCGCGCTCGCGATGCTCTGGTGGCAGCTCCATGAGCGAGTCGAGCGGCGGGAGCGGCGCGTCGACTGGGTCGGGGCGCTGATCCTGACCACCGCCCTGACGATCCTGATGATCGGCCTGCTGGCAGCCAGCGAAGTCGGCTCCGATCCGACCCAGGTCGCCGGCCTGTTCGTCCTCGCCACCGGTCTGCTGCTGTTCTGTGGCTGGCTTGGGACGCGAGTCGCCGAGCCGATCCTCCCGCTCCCGCTCCTGCGCCGTCGGCTGATCCTCGTGGCGGGCCTCTGCGTCTTCCTCACCGGCATCGTCAACGCCGGCCTGGGCACGTTCGTACCAGTCTTTGCTCAGGGAGTGTTGGGCGGAACGGCGACCCTGGCTGGGGCGACGCTGATCCCGACCTCGTTCACCTGGCCGCTCGGCAGTTTCCTGGGGGGTCGGCTCATGCTGAAGCTCGGCTACCGTGCGGTCGCACTCCTGGGGACCCTCATCATCGCCGCCGGATCGGTCGGCCTGGCAACGCTCGGCCAGGCCAGCCCGCTGTGGGTCGTCCTCCTCGCCGTGGGGATCGTCGGTTTCGGGATGGGCCTGAGTGTCGCGAACTTCACGATCTCAGTCCAGAATGCCGTCCCCTGGGACCAGCGCGGCGCCGCGACGTCGATCAACCAGTTCTTCCGCGGCATCGGGCAGGCCATCGGCGTGACCGCGCTGGGGGCGGTCTTCAACCTCGAGATGGCGCGTCAGCTCAACGCCACCGGCCAGGACCTGACGATCGCGAACGCCGTCCTGGACCCCCTCGTGCGCCTGAGGCTCGATTCGGCAGTCCTCGCGAGCGCGCGGGACATCCTCGCCGAGTCCACCCAGGCGGTGTTCCTGATCGTCCTGGCCGCCGCCGTGGCCTGCGTCGCGATGGCCGCCCTGATGCCCGCCGGCAGCCCCGCCGAGCACGCCTGGAAACCGCCCGCGTAGGGGTTGTTCGTGAACGACCCCGAGGGCGGTTCACGAACCGCCCCTACGGTGGGAGGGACGCACCCAGGCCGGACAATCGCGCTAGCGCGGCAGCTCGACGTCCCCCGCGGCCGAGCCGGCCCGTCCGGCACGCTCGGGTGCGACGTGCGCCACGGGCCACTCACTCAAGTCGACGCTTGGGTGCCTCGACAGCAGCTCGAACATCTCGCGCTTGATGTGATCCAGCCGCTCGGACTCGCGCGCCTCGCAGCGGACCGTTAGGGCAGGCGAGGTGTTTGAGGCGCGTACGAGGGCCCAGCCATCGCCGAAGTCGGCGCGCGCGCCGTCAATGTCGACTACTGGGTACTTGGCCGACAGCGCATCCCGCATGGCGCTCACGACCCCAAACTTCTCGTCGTCCGGGCAGTGGAGCTGAATCAGCGGCGTCGCGAACAGCTCGGGCAGGCCCTCGAAGTGCTCCGAGAGTGTCCGATCACTCCGCGAGAGGATCTCGAGTAAGCGAGCCGCCGCGAAGAGGGCATCGTCGATCGGGTAGAAGCCCTCCCCGACAAAGTGGTGACCTGACAACTCGCCGCCAAGCATGATGTCATCCTGGCGCATCTTCCGCTTCATGTGCGAGTGCCCGGTCTTCCAGAGTACGGGATTCCCGCCATGCTTGCGGATGTCTTCCAGGACGTTGATCGACGACTTCACATCCAGTAGCACCGTCGCTCCGGGATGTCGGCTCAGCAGATCCCGCGCGAAGAGGATGTTGATGAAGTCGGCCTCAAAACGGTGGCCGCGCTCGTCGCACACCCCGAGCCGATCGCCATCGCCGTCCCAGGCCAGCCCGACCTCGGCGCCCACCTTTGGGACCAGCGCCATCAGGTCGCGCATGTTCTCCTCTTTCTCCGGGTCGGGTAGGTGGTTCGGGAAGCGGCTGTCCGGCTCGGTGTACAGCTCGGTCACGTCGGAGCCCAAACGCCGGAGCATCTCTGGCACGAAGAGCCCGGCGACGCCGTTGCCGGTGTCGGCGACGACCTTCATCGGACGACTCAGCGAGATCGCCGAGGCGATCTTGTCGTAGTAGGGTCCGGTCGGATTCCACTCGCGGACGTGACCACTGCCAACCTCGAAGTCGCGCTTGGTCGCGAGGTCGCGGACCTCGAGGATCTCCGCCTCTGAGAGCGGCAACGCCGCCTCCGCGACCATCTTGATGCCGTTGTACTCGACGGGATTGTGGCTGGCGGTGATGTTGACCCCGCCGGCGGTCTCTCGATGGATCGTCGCGAAGTACATCAGCGGCGAGGTGGCGTAGCCGATGTCGGTTACGCTGCAGCCGGCCGCCGTCGCGCCCGCCACAAAGCCGTCGCGCAGGCCGGGCGAGCTGGGCCTCAGGTCGCGCCCGAGGATCATCGTCGACCCGCCGCGGCGCCGCAGCCAGGTCCCCCATCCCCGCCCGATCAGCTCGGCGATCTCGGGCGACAGGTCGCTCCCGGCCAAACCTCGGATGTCATAGGCGCGGAACATGTGCTGGTTGATGGTCGGCGATCCGTTCTCCACCCTGCCCTCCTTCGCCCGCCGTCGCGCCGGTAGGTCTCTGACGTCCCTGCTGCTCGCTTGCCCCAGTCACCCTGCTCGACGTTGACAACGCCAACTGTAGCACGCACCATGCCGAGAGGCAGGAATCGGTGCCGCTCGGGCCATCGCTCGGGCAGCTCATCCCCGAGGTGCCCGATCAAACGTTACGTCGACCTTCACCTCCATAGCACCTGGTCGGACGGCCGCTGGTCCCCCCGTCGCGTCGTCGAGGAGGCATCCTCGGCCGGTCTTGCCGCGATCTCACTCACCGACCACGACGTTCTCGACGGGCTCGCCGAGGCAGCCGCGGTCGCGGCTGAGCTGACGATCGGCTTTTTGCCCGGCGTCGAGCTGACCGCCGATTGGGAGGGACGCACGGTCCACGTCCTCGGACACGGCATCGACCCCGACGACCCTCGGCTGCGGGTGGCGCTCGATCGCGGACGCGGCCTGATGGGCGAGCACGTCGATCGCGTGCTCGCCGCGCTTCATGACGCGGGCGAGCCACTCGTATCCGCGGATCTCGACAAGTACCGCGCCCGCTACGCCGGGGGCGCCTCGCTGGTGCTGGCGATGGTCGAGTGGGGCGTCTTGCGGCGGGCCCGCGACGGGGCCGCCCTCCTGCGGCTGGCAAGTCAGGAGCCACGCGCCTACACCGCCGCCGAGGCGATCGACCTGATCCACGCTGCCGGTGGGATCGCGAGCCTCGCCCATCCCATCAAGGTTCGGCCAGTAGGGG
>JACCZL010000760.1 GCA_013695975.1 Chloroflexota bacterium | reverse complement strand
CCCGAGTTCCGAGCGGGGAACCTGACGCGGGACTCGGGACCCGCGACCCGCGACTCGTCCCGGGCTCGAGGAAGCCCATCAGGCCGGAGAGCTGACGGCGGCCCCAGGCCGGACCGAAGGTCTGGGTCGTCGGACCGGCCAGCGTGCCGACGACCAGGCGGCTCGCACCGGCCAGGATGATGTAGCCGAGGGCGGCGGCCAGTCGGGCGGCGTATTCGCCTTTCGAGGGGCTGCCCCAGTCCATCGAGCTGCTCACGTCGACCAGGACGTGGGCCGTCAAGACCTCTTCGTCCTCGAACTGCTTGACATAGAGGTTGCCGGAGCGGCGGAAGATGTTCCAGTCGACCTGGCGGGGGTCGTCGCCGGGCGTGTAGTGGCGGTAGTCGACGAACTCGATCGACGTCCCCTTACGGATGCTCCGTCGATCGCCCTTGCCGTGCCCAGCCAGGCGGCGGCGACTGACCAGCGACAGCCGCTCGAGGCGCTCCAGGAGCTCCCCCTCGATCAGCGCGCTCATTCTTCACGGGTGGCGAGCAGGACGTCCGAGATGACGCGATCGGTGGTGATGCCCTCGGCGTCGGCCTCGAAGTTGAGGATGATGCGGTGGCGGAGGGCCGGCAGGGCGACGGCGCGGATGTCCTCGAAGGCGACGTTGAAGCGGCCCTCGAGAATCGCGCGGATCTTCGCCCCGACGACCAGTGCCTGGAGCCCACGCGGGCTCGCCCCATAGCGGACGTAGCGGCGAGTCGCCTCGCCACTGTCGGCATGCTCCGGGTGGGTCCGGGTCGTCAGCCGGACGGCGAAGGTCAGGACGGGCCTGGCGATCGGGACCTCCCGCGCCAGCTCGATCATCGACATGACGGTCGAGCCGTCGGCGACCGGCTGGAGGTCCGGCGGGCGGCCACCGGTCGTTCGCTCGGCGATCTGGAGCAGCTCGTCCTCCGACGGGAAGCCGACGTTGAGCTTGAAGAAGAAGCGGTCGAGCTGGGCCTCGGGAAGTGGGTAGGTGCCCTCCATCTCGATCGGGTTCTGGGTCGCCATCACGAAGAACGGTCGATCGAGCGAGTAGCTCGTCTTGGCGACCGTGACGCGGTGCTCCTGCATCGCCTCGAGCAGGGCCGACTGGGTCTTCGGCGTGGCGCGGTTGATCTCGTCCGCCAGGACCAGATTGGCAAAGATCGGGCCCGGCTGGAACTGGAGCCCGCGCAGGCCGCCGTCTTCCGAGATGACGTTCGTCCCGGTGATGTCGGCTGGCATCAGGTCGGGGGTGAACTGGAGGCGGCTGAACGACAGGTCCAGCACCTCGCTGAGGGTCCGCACGAGCATCGTCTTGCCCAGCCCCGGCACGCCTTCCAGGAGGGCGTGCCCACCGGCGAGGACGCAGGTCAGGATGCCGCGGACGACCTCGTCCTGGCCGACGATGATCTTGCCGACCTCATCCTCGATGGCCCTGGCGATCCTGATGAACTCGGCGGGCGGAAGATGGGGGGCTTCGGGGGCGGCGGCCATAGCAAATATCTCAGGTGTCAGAAGTCGTGGGCTACAGCGGAAAGGGTACAGGGCTGGAGCCGGGAGGCGCCAGAGAATGGCCCATCCCAGGAGACCCGCGGTCGGCCGTGACAGGGCGGTCGATCGCCCTGCCGAACCAGGTCAGGAGAAGCACGGCAACGACAACGGCTCGTAGACACCGGTTGGCGGTATGCGGCGGTCGACCGACACGCGGAAGACCGTGGCATTGGACTGCGCATCACCAAAGCTCGATTCTTGCACCGCGACGTGATTGGCCATCAGGTAGCGGTTGACGAGCGGGAACTCGGATTCGAAGGGCCGCGCCTGGGTCAGGTCCACCAGCACAATCGGGACCGATTGCATCTGGAGTCTGGTCACCGTGAGCTGCTGGTCTTCGAGCGATGACGACAGTCTGGGATGCAGCGTCGGATGCCCTCCGGCGAAGCCGCGGCCGGAGTAAAAGTAAAAGCGGTAGTTCACCGCGCGCTGGGCCGCCACGAGCAGGCGGTCGGTGGGCTTGAGGCAGGCGGACACGTACCGGATCAGGGCGCCCTGGCCGGTCTGCCCGGGCGGGGCGATGACGTCGATGGGCGGGCTGGTGGCGAGCGCCCGGGCAACTTCCGATCCACGCGCCAGCACGGCGCTCGGGCCTGAGAGGATGGCGCTCCGCTCGAGATTGTTCCAGAATGGGGCCTCGATCCAGAGACTGACCGAGGTGACCAGGAGCAGGGCCACGGCGAGGCACGCGCGAGCGAGCGTCGGCAGGCGAGAGCGGAGGACCCGAACCGGCTGTCCCCGTTGTTCTGAGAAGATGGCCCCCCGCGGCCGCGCCAGGCTGGGCAGCGCCCGCGCGGGAAGATCGCCGATCAGTTGGTGAAGCAGCCACGCCAGGAGCACGGCGGCGGGCGCCGCGGCGTCTGCCAGGCGCGACGCGGTGGCCTCACGCAGGAGCACCGGATTCGCCGCGGCCGCGAGAACCGCCAGGCTCACGATGCCGGAGCGCTCGAACGCCGAGCTCCGGCCTCCGTCCCGCGACCGGAGCCGGCGCAGGAACAGGACGAGCAGCGCCATCGGGGGCAGCGTCCAGAACAGCAGCGCCAGCCACACCCGTGCCGTGGCTTCCCTTACCTGGCCGAGCAAC
>JACCZL010000756.1 GCA_013695975.1 Chloroflexota bacterium | reverse complement strand
CCCAACCGCTCGCGGCGCCGGCCGTGGCATGGACCTGCTCGACGGCCTCGGGCACGCCCGGCCGCTCGCGGGCAGGTTCGCGACTCTGCCGAGCGGAGAGGGCAAAGCCAGCTAGCCCGAGCAGGGCGGCAGCGGCCCCAAGGGGACTGATGAACCGGACCGGCTCGGCGTGCCCAGCCGTATCGCCGAGGAGCCCCGACAGGAGCCCGGCCGGCCACTCGAGATAGCCTAGCAAGACCGCGCCGATCGCCAGCGGGACGAGTGGCCAGAGCATCAGGGCCGGTTCGTGTAGCGGCGCCCGCGGTAGGCATTCGGCATCCTCGTCCCGTCGCGGGCCGTAGAAGACGCCGAAGAAGAGGCGACCAATGTACAGGCCAGTCAGAAACACGGCCCCGGCCAGGGCCAGCCCGAGCAGCAGGTTCGCCCGCTCGGCGGCCTCGAGGATCGCGTCCTTGCTGAACGCTCCAGACAGGCCGGGCAGGCCGATCAGGGCGAGCGACCCGATCAAGAAGGCCAGATGGGCGCCCGGTAATGCCCGCCGAAGGCCGCCGAGCGCGGCCAGCTCCTCGTGACCGTGGCGGGCATGAATCACCACCCCCGCCGAGAGAAACAACAGGGCTTTGAAGGCCGCGTGGGTGACCAGGTGGAACATCGCCGCGAAGGGCGCCCCCAGCCCGATCCCGGCGAACATGTAGCCCAACTGGCTCACCGTCGAGTAGGCCAAGCCGCGCTTGAAGTTCGATTGCTGGAGGCTTGCCAGCCCGCCGCCGAGCGCCGTCAGCACGCCGATGACCGCCGTGGCGAGCGCCACCGTTGGGGCCGCGGCGAGCAGGGCATGGGTCCGCACCAGCAGATAGACCCCGGCCGCGACCATCGTCGCGGCGTGGATCAGCGCGCTGACCGGCGTCGGCCCAGCCATCGCGCTCGGCAACCAGAAATAGAGCGGGCCCTGGGCCGATTTGGCCGAGGCCGCGATGACCAGGAGCGTCGCGACCAGCCCGGCGCCTCCGGGCACGGCAACGCAGGTCGGTGTCTGGAGGGTCAGGAGATCGCCGCAGCCCGCTGGCAGCAAGACGATCGCCAGCAGGAGAGCGGCGTCGCCGACCGCGTTCGCCGCGAGCGCCTGGAGGCCTGCCCCAATGGCACCGGGCCGCTCGTGCCAGAAGCTGATCAGGAGAAAGCTGGCCAGGCCGACGCCGGTCCAGCCGACCAGCAGGAGGGCCAGATTGCCGGCCAGGACGAGGATCGCCATGCTGGCGACGAAGATGTCGAGGAAGGCGAAGAAGCGGCGCTGTCCAGACGGCGGCTCCTCTTCCATGTAGGCGAGCGCGTAGATGTAGACGCAGAGCGAAACCACGCCGACCACGGCGAGCATCAGCGCCGACAGTGCGTCGACTCGAAGATGGAATGCGCCATTCGGCAGGAACGGCAGCCAGTTCGCGAGAACAACATCGGCAGGCGTCCGCGGCCCGAGCAGCCAGCCCAGCGCGACCGCGGCGATCAGGGCCGGTCCGGCCAGGCTGGCCGCGCCCGGCCGCCGCCCAACCCCGAGCACCGTCAGCAAGAGCCCGGGCAGGGTGAAGAGCCAGGCCCACGCCAGCAGGAGACTCATGGTCCCAGCCTACCGGGAGCCGATGTACTGCCCACTGGTAGCCTCATCCGTGGATCTCGGCCGGACCGTCGACGTCGACGTTCTCGCGGGTGCGGAAGAGGGCCAGGGCGATGCCAAGCCCGATCACCGCCTCGGCCGCGGCCAGCACCAGGACGATCAAGGCCGCGGCCTGACCGTCAACAGCCCCGCGGGCGCGGGCGGCGAGCACGAGGACCAGATTGCCGGCGTTGAGCATCAACTCGATCGACATCAGCATCGAGACGGGGTTGCGCCGCATCAGGACACCGCTCGCCCCCAGCGCCAGAAGAACGGCACTCGTCGCCAGGACGAGCGTCTCGGCAGTCACGGCGTAGAGTCCCGGGTCGGGCTATCGCGATCCGGCAGCGGCTCCTGGCGCCGCCAGATCGCGACCGCGCCGATGATCGCCACCAGCAGGAGTGGCGCGGTCAGCTCGAACGGCACCAGCAGCGGTCCGAAGAGCGAGCGTCCGATCGCCTCGACCCCGCCCACCGCCGGGTTACGCGCGATCGGCACGTTGCTGCCGCCTGGCCCGCCAGCCACCAGCCCGGCCATCAGTGCGACGAGCAGCGCGCCAGCCGCGACGACGCCGGACAGGACTCGCCGCGAGCCAATCGGGCCCTCCGCGCCACCGGCTGGGAGAAGGGCGACCACGAACAGGAACAGCACGACGATCGCACCCGAGTAGATCAGCACCTGGCCCAACGCCACGAAGTCGGCGGCCATCATCAGGTAGAGGGCCGCCACCGCCAGACTATGCGCCAGTAGGGCGACGACGGCGTGCACCGGCCGTCGCGCCACCACGACTCCGAGCCCGCTCACCAGGGCCACCACCGCCCCGATCGCGAGGGGGACGAAGAGATCGTTCACGTCGAGCCTCGGCCGTCCTGTCCCCTCTCCCTCTGGGAGAGGGTTAGGGTGAGGGCTACTCGTGTGCAGGGCAGTCTGCATGCACCCGAGTAGCCCTCACCCCCACCCTCTCCCACGGGAAGAGGGAGCTTACGTTCCCTCACGCGGGATCCTCGTTATCGCCAGCTTGCGCCTCGGTCGGGACGGGTGGCCGCGGGTCCGGCGCGCCGATTGGGTGGTGCGAGCGGTAGACCGTACCGAGGGCGGTGTGGACACCTCGCTCGTCGGTAGAGCGCTCGACGTCGGCGTGGAACTGGGTTGGCGGGGCGTTCTTCTCAGGGTCGAGCAGCATCTCCTTGGTGTACACGAAGTCCGGGCGCTTGAAGTCGGACAGCTCATACTCCGGTCCGAGCTTGATCGCATCGACCGGGCAGGCCTCCTCGCAGAAGCCGCAGAAGATGCAGCGGATCATGTTGATCTCGTAGACGCTCGCGAAGCGCTCGCCCGGAGAGACCGGCCGGCTCGGGTCGTTCTCCTCGGCCCGGACGAGGATCGCTTGCGACGGGCAGGCGGCGGCACAGAGCTCGCAGCCGATGCAGCGCTCGAGTCCGTCCTCGTCGCGGTAGAGCCGGTGACGACCGCGGAATTTGGCGGCCGTGGTCCGCTTCTCGTCGGGATAGCGCACGGTGATCGGAGGGCGCACAATGTGCTTGAAGGTCGTCCAGAAGCCCTTTGCGAGCGCCTTCGTATCGTTCAGCATCGTTCGGTCATCCAATCACGGCCACGACGATCGCCGTCACGGCGATGTTGAGCAGGCCCAACGGCAGCAGGATCCCCCAGGAGAGTCGCATCAATTGATCGTAGCGGAGCCGCGGGAGGGTCGCCCTCAGCCAGACGAACAGGAAGAGGAACAGCAGCATCTTGATGAACAGCCAGTGCGGCCCCGGCAGGATCGGCGCCCACCATCCGCCCAGAAAGATCGTCGCCGCCACGGCCGAGACGGTAATCATGCCCACGTACTCGCCGATGAAGAACATTGCGAAGCGCATCCCGCTGTACTCGGTGTGGTAGCCCGCGACCAGCTCGGTGTCCGCCTCCGGCAAGTCGAATGGCGCGCGGTTGACCTCGGCGACGGCCGCGATCAGGAAGAGGACGAAGCCGAGCGGCTGGAGCAGAATGTAGGGCACCGAGCGGGCCTGGGCCTCGACGATCTGACCGAGCGAGAGACTCCCACTGACGATCACGACGCCCACCAGCGAAAGCCCAAGGATCAGCTCGTACGAGACGACCTGCGCCGCCGCGCGGAGCCCCCCCAGCAAGGAGTACTTGGACCCGGATGACCAGCCGCCCAGGACGAGCCCGTACACCCCGAGGCTGCTCGCTGCCAGGACGTACAGCAGCCCGATCGGCAGGTCGGCCACCTGGAGGGGGACCGACACGCCACCGATCCAGACGGTGGGCCCGACCGGCACCACCGCGAACGATGCCAGGGCCGCGAACAGTGCCAGGGCCGGTGCGATCGGGTAGAGCCAGCGGTCGGCGGTGGATGGCCTGATGTCCTCCTTGAAGAAGAGCTTGAGTGCATCCGCAAGCGGCTGGAGCAGGCCACCCGGCCCGGTGCGGTTCGGCCCGATCCGCACCTGCAAGCGGCTGATAACGCGCCGTTCGAAATAGGTCATGTACGCCATGCCGGTCAGCAACGCGAAGATGACCACCAGCGAGCGGACTACGTCGACGGCGAGCTCAGGCATCGGTTTTCATCACACCACCGCCAGGCTGATCCGGTCACGGCCGCCGGCGGCGACTTCGGGGGCACGGTACTTGGGGTGGGCTTCGGCTAACGCGGTGCGGATGCTCCGGAGGTCGTTCGCAGCGGCGCCTCCGAGGTGGGTCACCAGGTCAGCCAGGAGCTGCCAGTCGGGTGGGACGCCGATTGGCGGCAAGCCGCCCGCCTGCAGCAACTGGACCCGCCCCTCGAGGTTGGTGAGCGACCCGGCCTGCTCGTACGGGTGGGCCATCGGCAAGACGACCTCAACGTCCTCGGCCTGCTCGTCGATCGGTCCCCAGGTGACCAGGATTTGGCGGGCGCGACCCGTCGTGGGCCAACGCTCGTGACCAACCAGGAGGATCGCACGCAGCTCGTCGGCGGCGGCGCGGGTGGCAACGGCGCCGATCTTTGGGTCGACGGTCGCGATGTCGGCGGCCAGCTCCAGCGCCCCGCGGCCGTTGGCCGCCAGCGGTGGGCTGCCGACCATGCCGCCTTCGCCTCCCGCCCCGAGCTGCTCGGCCAGCCGCTCGAGCAGGCCGACGTCCGAGCGATTGGTGGTCAGGCGCGGATGGATCAACAGCGCGGCGGGCCCCGAGCCCAGCGCCCGCGCCGCCGCCTCAATCGCCGCGTCGTCGGCCTCGCGACCGGCCTGTGCTGCCCGTCCGCTGAGCGCCACGCCGCCTCGGTTGTCAGTCGAGTGAACTCGATCGGCCGCCTCGAGCAGCCGCTGGACCATTCGCACCTCGGTCCCGAACGGGACGCGCAGCCAGTGGGCAGTGTCGCGGTACAGTCCGTTGTCAGGGCCGATCGCGATCAGCGTGGCACCATTGAGGACAGCCTTGCGGATCCAGAGCGCCAGAACCGGCAGCTCGAGCCAAGGATCGAGCCCCACCAGGACGAACGTCTTGCAGGCCGGCAGGTCTTTAATCGCCCCACGCAGCGGCCAGGGCGCGGCAGCGCGCGGCCAGAAGCCGGCGTGCGCCGCGGGGAGGGCCGCTCGGAGGGCATCGGCGAAGAGCCAGATTGCCTCGCTGGTCAGCGCCGGCGAGGCAAGCAGACCGGTTGGCCCGTCCCGCAGGACCTCGGCCGCGCGGGCATAGGCTCGGTCCCAGGTTGTCGGCTCCAATGCGCCGCCGTTGCGCAACAGCGGGCGGGCCACGCGGCCCTCGAGCGGAGGCAGCGTGTCGAAGCGGCCGTAGTCGCACAGCCAACCGTCGTTCACCTCGCGATTGTCGCGGCCGAGCATTCTCACAATTCGACCATCACGGGCGTGCAGCTCGACGTTGCAGCCGACGCCGCAGCCAGCACAGGTGCTCGGAGTCCGCTGGAGGTCCCAGGGGCGGGCCTTGAAGCGGTACTGGCGACTCGTCAGTGCACCGACAGGGCACAGCTCAATCGTGTTGCCGCTGAAGGGGGAGTCGAAGGTCTCGCCCTCGAGCACCCCGATCTCGCTGTAGCCGCCGCGATCGACTGCCGCGAGGGCCTCGTCGCCGGCGATCTCGGCCTGGAAGCGGGTGCAGCGATAGCACATGATGCACCGTTCGCGGTCGAGCACGATCCGTTCGGAGAGTGGGAAGGCCTTGTCGAGCTGGCGCTTCTCCTCGGTGAAGCGGCTCGTGCCGAGCCCGAACTTGAAGGTGTTGTCCTGGAGCGGGCACTCGCCGCCCTTGTCGCAGATCGGGCAGTCGAGCGGATGGTTGGCCAGCATCAGCTCGAGCACGCCGTTCTGGGCCCCGATCACGTTCTGGGTGTTGGTGTGGACGACCATCCCCTCGGAGACCGGGGAGGTACAGGCCGTCTGGAGGCGAGGCATCTTCTCGATCTCGACCAGGCACATCCGGCACGCCCCGACCGGCTTGAGCTTGGGGTGGTAGCAGAACACGGGGATCTCGATCCCGAGCTGCCTGGCGGCCTCCACAACGAGCGTCCCCCTCGGGACTTGGACCTCGCGATCGTCGATGGTGAGGGTGATCAGATCGGTTGGCGTGGATGGCGCGGTCATGCTGTCCAGCTATCGTAGGGGCACCGCCCCAGCTTGAAGTGTTCGAGGTAGTCCTCGCGAAACTGACGGATCGTAGCGGTGACCGGACTGGTCGCGAAGTCACCGAGAGCGCAGAGCACCTTGCCGCTGATCTCGCCCGAGAGCGACATCAGCAGGTCCAGGTCGGCCTCCGACCCCCGGCCCGCCTCGAGCCGCACCAGGATCTGGTGGAGCCAGGCGGTCCCCTCGCGGCAGGGGGTGCACTTGCCGCACGACTCGTGGCGGAAGAACTCCGCCATCCGCGCCGCCGCCCGGACGATGCAGACCGTCTCGTCCAGAACGATCAGGCTGGCCGAGCCGAGCATCGAGCCGGCCGCCTGAACCGAGTCGTAGTCGAGCTTGGTGTCGAGCTTGTCCGCGGTCAGGATCGGCGCCGAGGCGCCGGCCGGCAGCACGCCCTTGATCTGCCGACCGTCAGGCACCCCGCCGCCATACTCCTCGATCAGCTCCCTGAACGTGACCGCGCCGAGCGGTAGCTCGTAGTTGCCAGGGCGATTGACCCGCCCCGAGAGGCAGAAGATCTTCGGGCCAGTGTTCTTGGGGGGGACGCCGATCGTCTGGTACCAGGCCTGGCCGTTCTTCAGGATGTGGGGGACGTTCGACAGGGTCTCGACGTTGTTGACCACGGTTGGCCGACGGTACAGGCCCTCGACGGCCGGAAACGGCGGACGCGAGCGGGGCATCGGCCGGCGCCCCTCGAGCGACTCGAGCAGCGCCGTCTCCTCGCCGCAAATGTAGGCGCCGGCCCCGCGGAAGACGCGGATTCGGACATCGACGCCCGTCCCGAGGATGTCGCTCCCGAGGAGCCCGGCCCGCTCAGCCTCGGCGATGGCGGCGTCCAGGCGGTCGGCGGCCGTCACGTACTCGCCGCGAATGTAAATAAAGGCGTCGCCGGCCCCGATCGCGTAGGAGGCGATCGCGACCCCCTCCACGAGCATGTGCGGCTCGACCTCCATGATCTCGCGGTCCTTAAAGGTGCCGGGCTCCGACTCGTCGGCGTTGCAGGCCAGGTACTTCGGGCCGGGGACCTTGGGAACGAAGCCCCACTTGGCGCCGCAGGGAAAGCCGGCCCCGCCGCGGCCACGCAGGCCGGCAGCCTTGACCTCCTCGACCACTTCGTCCGGCGACATCTCGCGCAGGGCCTTTTCCCAGCCGCGGTAGCCGCCCTCCGCCCGATACTCCTCGAGCAGCACCGGCGTCCCGCGACCGGGGTGGGGGATCAGCACCGGCTGGTAATCGCCCGGCGATCCCGTCGTCTCAGGTTGCGTCTTTTCTTCGATCATCGTGCCACGCCATTTCCCTGGGCCACCCCGTCGGCGCCACTACGCAGCTCCTCGATCAGGTCGCGTGTCGCCTTCGGCGTCAGGTTCTCGCGATACTCGTCGTTCAGGCGGCACATCGGGGCCCGATGGCAGGCCCCGAAGCACTCCGAGGTGCGGATCAGCTCGACCGCGCCGTCGGCGGTCACCTCGCCGGGCCGAATGCCCAATCCCTCGGCCAGCGTCTCGAGGAGGCGGTCGGCCCCGGCCAGGGCGCACGGGAGCTGGACGCAAACCTCGACCCGCATCCGCCCGCCAGGCTGCAGCCGGAGCATCGAGTAGAAGGTCGCTAATTCGTTCGCCGAGGCATGCGAAACGCCGACCAGGTCGGCCACTTCGGCGATCGCCTCGGGCGGGAGCCAGCCCACCTCGCGCTGAGCCAGCTTGAGCGATGGCAGCAGCGCCGTCCGCCGCTCCGGGTAGCGGTCGACCTCGGCCAGGATTCTGTCACGCGTCTCAGTGAGAAGCATACGACTCTCGTTACCGATCAACCTCGCCCATGATCGGATCCACGCTGGCGATGATGGCAATCAGGTCGGCCACGAGCCCGCCCTCGGCCATCAGGGCGATCGCCTGGAGATTGGCGAACGACGGCGCCCGCTCGTGTACTCGGTAGGGGCGTCCAGAGCCGTCGCTGACGACGTAGAAGCCCAGCTCGCCGCGCGGCGACTCGACCGGCACGTACGCCTCGCCGACGGGAGGGCGGATCCCTTCGGTGAACAGCTTGAAGTGGTGGATGACCGCCTCCATCGAGCGCCCGAGCTCCTCGCGCGGCGGCGGGACAATCTTGCGGTCGCTCGTCTTGACCGGCCCGGAAGGCAGCATCACCAGCGCCTGCTTGCAGATCTCCACGCACTCGCGCAGCTCGGCGATCCGCACCCGATAGCGATCGTAGCAATCGCCGTTCTGGCCGACGACCGCCTCGAAGGCGAAGCGCTCGTAGCCACAGTAGGGGTTCGTCTTGCGAAGATCGTGGGCCACGCCCGAGGCCCGCAGGATCGGCCCGCTCACACCCATCGAGATCGCGTCCTCGGCCTTCAGGACCCCGATCCCGACCGTCCGCTCCTTGAAGAGGGGGTTATCCGTGAGCAGGGCCTCATAATCGTCAACTCTGCTCGGCAGGATGTGGAGGAAGCGCCCAACCGCGGTGAGCCACTCCGGCTCGAAATCGTCGGCCAGCCCGCCCGGTCGGATGAAGCTGGTCATCATCCGAGCGCCGCTCATCCACTCGAACAGGTCGAGCAGCGTCTCACGCTCACGGAAGGCGTACAGGAAGACCGAGCTTGCCCCCAGGTCGAGCGCACCGGTGCCGAGCCAGACCAGATGGGAGTTGATCCGGGTCAGCTCGGCCAGCAAGACCCGCCCGATCACGGCCCGCTCCGGAATCTCGCAGCCGAACAGCTTCTCGACGGCGAGGGCATAGGCCAGGTTGTTGCCGAGCGGGTTCAGATAGTCCATCCGGTCGGTGAGGGTGACCCCGTGGAGGTAGGTCTTGACCTCGAAGGTCTTTTCGATGCCGGTGTGGAGGTAGCCGATGATCGGCTTGCAGGAGACGACGACCTCGCCGTCGAGCTCGAGCTCCAAGCGCAGCACACCGTGGGTCGATGGGTGCTGTGGGCCGAGATTGAGGTGGAGCGTATCGGCCCGCCGCTCGGTCTGGATCTGCCCGGAGATCGCCATCCTCAGCCACTCCGACCTTCGCCCGGGCCCCCCGGGGTCGCGGTCCCGTAGATCTCACGGGTCACGGTGAAGTCGACCGGCTCGCCCCCGATCGGCGAATCCTTCCGCAGCGGGTAGCCCTCCCAATCGTCGGGCATCATGATCCGCGTTAAGTCTGGGTGGCCCTCGAAGCGGATACCGAACAGATCGTACAGCTCGCGTTCAAACCAGTTTGCGCCGGCGAACAGCGGGGTGACACTGGGTACAGACTCCTCGGTGCGGACCTTGAGACGCAGCCAGGTGTGCTCGTCCATCGAGTACAGGAGATACTGGAGCTCGAACCGCTCCCCCTGATCGGGGCTGTCGACCGCCGTCAGATCGATGAAGCGGCCGTAGCCGAGCTCGTCGCGCAGCCGCCGAGTGGCGTCGAGCAGCTCGCCAGGGCCGAGCAGCAGACAACGAATCCCGTCGGCTGACGTACCCTTCTCAGTCGCCGAGAAGGCGACATCGAGCTGGTCCTGGGCTACGGTCATGCCCGACGCTGGCCCTTTCCAATCTGCTCTTGCAGCTTGACCAGGCTGTCGAGCAGCGCCTCCGGGCGGGGCGGGCAGCCGGGGACGTAGACGTCGACGGGGACGATCCTGTCGACGCCCTGGACGACGGCGTAGTTGTTGAAGACCCCGCCGCAGGCGGCGCAGTCGCCCATCGCGATGACCCACTTGGGATCGGGCATCTGGTCGTAGATCTCGCGGAGGACCGGGGCCATCTTCTGGGAGACGCGACCCGAAACGATCATCAGGTCGGCCTGGCGCGGGCTCGGGCGAAACAGCTCAGAGCCGAAGCGCGAGATGTCGTACTTCGACGCGGAGCTCGCCATCATCTCGATCGCGCAGCAAGCCAGGCCGAACGTGAGTGGCCAGAGCGACTTCTCGCGGCTCCAGTCCTGTAAGCGGCCCAACAGGAACGCCGGGGCGGCGTCTTTGGTGTGCGCCGATTCGATTGGCTGAGCCCTCTCGACGGGCAAGTGGATGGTCATGTCGTCACCGCCACTTCAGCGCCCCACGGGCGCGGGCGTACAGATACCCGACCCCAAGGACGGCGAAGAAGCCGCCCATGGCGACGATACCGTTCCAGCGCAGCTCCCGCGCGAGGACGGCCCAGGGGTAGAAAAAGAGCGCCTCCACATCGAAGACGAGAAACAGCATCGCGACCAGGGCAAAGCGGACCGGCCATCGCGTCTCAGTCGTCTGGGGCTCGGAAACGCCACACTCGTAGGGCCGGGCCTTGGCTGCCGACGGGTGATGGGGCGCGAGCCTGCCCGAGATCGCGACCAGCACGGTCACGATGGCCGCGGTGAGCGCAAGGTAGACCAAGAGCGAGGAGTAATCAGCCACGAGGGATCCTTCGATGCTCGTCGGATCGGGCGGGCGGTCGCGTGCGCGGTCACCCGTCCCGACGGAGGCTCGCGGAGCGGCCGGCCATCGCGACGCTGCGCCACAACCGGCCGAAACGACGCCGTTCGCCGCGCGCACCAGAAGTATAGTCACCTCAGAAGTGCCCGGGCAACGGACGGACCCCGTACGCGCGCGGTGACGCGATCGGCAGGATGCCGTCTAACCACCCATCATTG
>JACCZL010000753.1 GCA_013695975.1 Chloroflexota bacterium | reverse complement strand
CCCGAGTTCGGGGGGGCTGGGGGGGCGAGTCCGCGCCATGCAGCAACTTCTCGTGGGAAGCATTTAGAGCGGAGTGTCGCGGAGGTCCGCTCGCGGTCGTCGTGAGGTTTCGGCCAAGTCCAGGACGCCCCGTAGAGAAATCGGCAAGGCGTCGACTGACCTGGAGCCGTGATGCATCCACGTGGTGTCAAGGCTGGATAAGACGGGACGGAGGGAACGAGTGATGAGCACTGGAGGATTGGCCGAGACGCGGCTCGGCCGCATGCACGACGTCATGGCGGGCTATGTCGAGCGCGGCGACGTGCCCGGGATCGTCACGCTAGTCAGCCGGCGGGGCGAGGTGCATGTCGACGCGATCGGCATGAAGGCGGTCGACGGCGGCGACCCGATGCGGCGCGACACGATCTTCCGCATCAGTTCGTTGACCAAGCCGATCGCGGCCGCGGCGACGATGATCCTGGTGGAGGAATGCAGGCTACGGCTGGACGAGCCGGTGGATCGGCTGTTGCCCGAGCTGGCGGACCGCCAGGTGCTGAAGCGGCTCGACGGGCCGCTCGAGGACACCGTGCCCGCGCACCGGCCGATCTCCCTGCGCGACCTGCTGACGCTGCGCATGGGCCTCGGCTACATCATGGCGCCGTCGAACGAGTATCCGATCCAGCAGGCAATCAACGCCCAGCAAATCCTCCAGGGGCCTCCGCAACCCCAGACCCCACCTCCGCCGGACGAGTGGATCCGCCGCGTCGGGTCGCTGCCGCTGATGCACCAGCCCGGCGAACAGTGGATGTATGACCTGGGGCTCGACGTCCTGGGCGTGCTGATCACGCGCGCGGCGGGCCAGCCACTGGAGACATTCTTTCGCGAACGCATCTTCGAGCCGCTCGGTATGCAAGACACGGGTTTCAGCGTGCCGGCCGAAAATCTCAGCCGGCTAGCGACTTCCTACACGGCCAACCCCGAAACCGGGGCGCTCGAGGTCTACGACGGAGCCGAGGGCGGCCAATGGAGCCGCCCGCCCGCATTCCCGTCCGCCAGCGGGGGGCTGGTCTCGACCGTCGACGACTATCTGGCATTCGGCCAGATGATGCTGAACCGGGGCCGGCACGGGCGCGAGCGCATCCTGTCGCGGCCTTCGGTCGAGCTCATGACCACCGACCATCTGACGCAAGAGCAGAAGACGGGGGCCGGCCACTTTCTCGGAGACAATCGCGGCTGGGGGTTCGGCATGGCCGTGGTCATCCGGCGCGACGAGGTGTCGGCGGTTCCTGGCCGGTTCGGCTGGGACGGCGGCTTGGGCACGTCGTGGACGTCGGACCCCAAGGAGGATATGGTCGCGATCCTGATGACCCAGCGCACCCTGGATTCATCCATCGCTCTGGCTCTCTATCTCGATTTCTGGACTTCGGCCTACCAGGCGATCGGCGATTGAGGCGCCGCATGACCGGTGGGCCCTACGCTTCCCTCGGCTCACATTTCGAGCGTGTAGTACGCCAACAGCACAAAGCGTGTTCGACGTGTCGAATTCGCGGACCCTCGTTCGACGCTTAACTAGTGGGTCAGTTGACACGCGGTTCGGATGGGCGGATGCCACACGTGCATGCCAATCGACCCACTAGAGGGAGGTTTCACACCCGGTCAAGGCCGTACGGAAGCCCAACATCGAACTCGAAAGCAGAAGGAGACACGACGATGCGAGTGATGGTGCTGATCAAGGCCGACAAGGACACCGAGGCCGGCGTCATGCCGAGCGAGCAGTTGCTTGCCGCCATGGGGCAGTACAACGAAGAGCTGGTGAGTGCCGGCGTGATGCTGGCGGGCGAGGGGCTGCACCCGAGCGCGAAGGGCAAGCGCGTCCGGTTCTCTGGCGAGCAGCGGACGGTGATCGACGGGCCGTTCGCCGAAACCAAGGAGCTGATCGCCGGCTTCTGGCTGTGGCAGGTGCGGTCGATGGACGAGGCGATCGAATGGATCAAGCGCTGCCCGAACCCCACGGGCGTGGAGGCCGAGATCGAGCTCCGCCCGGTGTTCGAGGCGGAAGACTTCGGTGCCGAGTTCACGCCCGAGCTCAGGGCGCAGGAGGAGCGCCTGCGCGCACAGATCGCCGAGAAGTAACTACCCACGTACGGGTCAGGTGGGGACGGGGATGGCCTGAAGAGGCGACGGGCCGGCGATGGCGAGGAAGGCGCCGAAGAGATTCTGGCCCTGCTTGCGGGCGGTGGCCAGGATGCTGGTCCG
>JACCZL010000683.1 GCA_013695975.1 Chloroflexota bacterium | reverse complement strand
GCGTTACGTCGATCGGGTCGACCATGCGGCCCTGCTCCAGATGGCCAATGGGGCGATCCGCGAGCTCGACGCCAGGCAAGGCGCGCTGCCGCTCGATACCGCGCCGCTCGACTTCGCGCCCATGCCGGTCGGCAGTCCCGACCGCGACTGGCGCAACTTCGCCCAGGCCTACGACGCTGTCGTCCAGAAGCACCCGAAGTGGGCATCGACCGCCCACCCTGACTGGGCCGCGCTCCGCCGCATGATCGGCAGCCTCGGAGACAACCACTCCGTCTTCATCGAGCCGGACGAGTTCAAGCGGATGAATGAGAGCGGCTACAGCGGGGTCGGGGTGCGGATGTCTAAGCCCGCGCCGAACGAGGCGCCGGTCGTCATGGAGGTCTTCCTCAATAGCCCAGCCACGCGGGCGGGCCTCAAGGCCGGCGACCGCGTTACGGCGGTCGACGGGCGGCCGACGGCGGAGCGCTCGATCACCGAGATCGTCAACGGCATCCGCGGCCCCCAGGGGACCCCGGTCCGGCTCTCGATCGTCCGCGGCGGTCAGCCGGCGCTCGAGACGCCGATCACCCGAGCGGCCGTCGACGCGCCACGCGTCGAGGGCGCGATCCGCGGCAACGTGGTCGGGGTGATCCGCATCCGAGGCTTCGCCGAGGGCGTGCCCGAGGCGGTCCAGCAGGTCCTCACCCAGGGCCAGGCGCGCGGCGCCCGGGCCTGGGTCCTCGACCTGCGCGGCAACGGCGGCGGTGCGCTCCCAGCCGTCGCGCGGGTGGCGGCGAACTTCCTCGACAACCGCCCGGTCGGCATCGCCGTCGACCGCGATGGCAACCGCCAGACGATCAATGCCGAGGGCCGCTCGGCGATCCCTCGGACGCCGCTGGTCGTGCTGGTCGACCACGAGACGGCCTCCGGGGCCGAGATCCTGGCGGCCGCCCTGCGGGAGTACGGGATCGCTCCAATCGTCGGGGTCGCCACCGCTGGCAGTGTCGGCATCGCGACGACCCAGCAGCTCCCAGACGGCTCGGCCGTCCAGCTCACGATAAGCCGTCTCGTCTCACCCTCGGGGGCTCAACTCGACAAGGTCGGGGTCCAACCGGACGTTGCGGCCGAGTTGACCGTCGCCGACCTCGAGCGCGGCGAGGACCCTCAGCTCACGCGAGCCATCGAGCTCCTACTCGGCCGCGTCCGGTAGGGACGGTGCGGCGCCGCCAGAGGGGGTGGCACGCGAGGGCGCGATACATCGCGCCCCTACGAACGCCGTTTCCTCCGCGACGAGGCTTTCGGAGTGGCTTCGTCCTCGGCACCGCCGTCTGGGGCATCTTCGGCTTCGCTGGCGTCAGAGGTCCCGCCCATACCCGGGCCCGACCTGTTCAGTCTCGGACGATTCGGCACTCGCGGTGCTCACGCGACCACCAGCGGCCGTCTCGATGCTGGTGCGGGCTGGCGACGCCTCGGCGCCGCTGGTGCTTGGAGTCCCATTTGCTTCGGACGCGCCGGCGACCCGTAAGCGGTCGATCTTCTCGGTGACGCTATCCTGGGTCGCCGTGGCCGCGGAGCGCAGCTCGTCGCGAATCTCGCGGACGATCTGACGGGTCTCGTCCATGATCGCCTCGGCCCGCCCTTGTGACATCCCGAGGTCGGTGGGGATCCGCTCTTCCTGGAAGAAATCGTAGGCCATCTTGGCCCCGAAGCCCATCAGCATCCCGAAGATAAATCCGAACATCGCTGTGCCTCCTCGCATCGCTCTCTGAAGGGGTCGTTCCTGAACGACCCCTTGGGACGGTTCGCGAACCACTCCCAAATCGGGAAAGCGCACAAAGTATGCCACCTTGGACCATCGCACTCCTAGCGCCAGTTGTCACTCGGTAAGGGCGAATGCTCGTGAACCGCGTTCAGCCTGATGCATGAAAATGCAGGGCAGAGCTCTGGTGCAGACGGCATCTCTTGTGATCGGGAGGGGCCAAGCACTCGCGCAGGAGGTCTCGGGAGGCCAGTTCTGGCGCGCGAATGCTTCGCCCCTACTCAGCGCAGGCCGGCAAACAGGTCAGCTTCTGGCACGGGGGCTTCGACGCGAGACTCGACGCGCTGGAACGTCTCCTGGCCGAACAGCTCGGCGAAGAGGGGCGGCGGCATCTTGGCGAAAAACACGTTTGGCCCCATCTGGGTGGCGTGGGCCCAGAGCGCGCGGCGCTTGCGCTCGACGTAGGGCCCGACGTCCACGACGGTGGTGACGAGCTCGTCCGGTGTCCCGAACGGTGGCACGTCGGCATCACCCTCGCCCTGTTGGTCACCCAGCGGTGGCTCGATGCCGTGAGCCGCCAGCCGCTCGCCGAACTGGGCCATCCTCGACCGAGCGACGGCTGTGTAGTAGAGCTTCCGCGGCGTCCAGGGCTCGAGTGACTGCTCCGGATACGCGCTCGGGTCGCCGGACAGTCGGAACGCCCGCGCAGCGATCCGATTGGCCTGGATGTGATCGGGATGGCCGTAGAACCCGTTCTCGTCGTAGGTCACCAGCACCTGCGGGCGGTAGCGCCGGACGAGGGCGACGAGCTGGCCGGTCGCCTGGTCGAGGTCGGTGCGGGCGAACGCCCTCGGGTGCTCGTTGTCCGGCGTGCCAACCATCCCGGAGTCGCGGTAGCCGAGCAGCTCCAGATGAGCCACGCCGAGGATCTCGCAGGCCAGCCGCAGCTCGCGCTCACGGATGTCGGCCAGATTGTCGGGCGTGGCCATCGCGGCGTCGGCGATCTCGCCGACCTCCCCTCCGGTGCAGGTCACCAGGATCGTGCGCACCCCCTCGTCGGCGTAGCGGGCGAGGATACCTCCTGTCCCGATCGACTCGTCGTCAGGGTGGGCATGCACGGCCATGATCGTGAGCGGCTCGGACACGCGGACCTCCAGCGTCATCAGGCTAGCGTGGGGGTGGGGTGGACGGGGCTGTCGCGAGCGGCTCGGCGAGTGGGAGCGTAAAGGAGAACCGCGCCCCCTGTCCCGAGCCATCGGAACTGGCCCGGATCTGGCCCCCGTGGGCCTCGACGATCCTGCGACTGATGGACAGGCCGAGGCCAGTGCCGGTGATCGCGCGATGGGGGGCGGAGTCTACCCGGTAGAAGCTTTCGAAGACGTGCTCCAGCATGCTGGGCGGGAGCCCAAGGCCGTGGTCCTGGATCGCCACCTCGATCGAGCGGTCGACGACGCGCGCCGTCAACTCTACCCGACCACCGGCCGGCGAGTACTTGCGGGCGTTGGTGAGGAGGTTGTCGACCACTTGCTGGACGCGGTCCGCATCGGCGCGCACGAGCGGCAGAGACTCTGGAACGTCCGTATGGATCGGCCGATCGACATCCTCGCCGGCCAGGACCACGGCCCGCTCGAGGAGTGGGCCGATGTGGGTCGGCTCCAGCGTCATGCGGTGGCGGCCGCTCTCCATACGCTGGAGATCGAGGAATTCGTTGAACAGTTCGGTGAGACGCCGGCCTTCGTCGACCATCACGGCCAGAAACTCTTGCTGCTGTGCCTCTGGATACTCACGCGTCAAGAGCAGCTCGGCGAAGCCGACCAGCGAGGAGAGCGGCGTCCGCAGCTCGTGGCTCACGACGGCGACCAGCTCGTCCTTGAGCCGGTCCACTGCCCGCTCGCGCGTCACGTCCCGCACCAACCCGCCCTGTCCGAGTGGTCCGGCCGGCCCGACGATCGGGAAGACCCGCATCTCGAG
>JACCZL010000682.1 GCA_013695975.1 Chloroflexota bacterium | reverse complement strand
GCGTCCAAGACCGGCCCGGCGACCAACATCATCGCCGGCTTCGCGGTCGGGCTGGAGACGACCGGACCGACCGCCATCGTGATCGCCATCGCGCTGCTCCTGAGCTATGCGTTTGGAAGCGCGAGCGGCATCGAGAGCGGAGGCCTCTACGGAACGGCCGTCGCGACGATGGGGATGCTCACGACGGTCGCCTACATCCTGGCCATGGACACCTTCGGTCCGATCACGGACAACGCCGGCGGCATCGCCGAGATGTCGGACGCTCCTGAGTCGACTCGCCACATCACGGACGCCCTGGACGCGGTCGGCAACACGACCAAGGCGCTCACCAAGGGCTACGCGATCGCCTCGGCGGCGCTGGCGGCCTTCCTCCTGTTCAGCGCCTATCTGGACGAAGTCCGACGTGTGCTCATACTTCGCACCCCAGGGCTCGTGCTGAGCCACGTTTCGGTCGACCTGTCGAAAGTCGAGGTCTTCGTCGGCGGGTTCCTCGGGGCGATGCTGGTGTTCCTGTTTAGCTCCCTGGCGATTCGGGCTGTCGGTCGCGCGGCGGGGACGATCATCGAGGAGGTACGCCGGCAGTTCAAAGAGGATCCGGGGATCATGGCCGGCACGAGCCGTCCGGACTACGCGCGTTGCGTTGATCTCACAGCCCAGGCGGCGCTTCGCGAGATGATTGCGCCTGGCCTGCTTGCCGTCATCTTTCCCATTCTCGTCGGGCTCTTTCTCCGCTACGAAGCGATGGCCGCTTTCTTGATGGTGGGCACGATGGCCGGTATCCTCCTGGCGACCGTGCTCAACAACGGCGGCGGCGCCTGGGACAACGCCAAGAAGATCATCGAGTCGGGCGAGCTGAAGGACGACCAGGGCGAGGTCCTGGGCAAGCGTAGCTCCCCCCACGCGGCCGCCGTCGTCGGCGACACAGTCGGGGATCCGTTCAAGGACACCGCCGGTCCGTCCCTGCACGTGCTTATCAAGCTCCTCAGCACGATCACCCTCGTCCTAGCGCCACTGTTCATCTGAGTCGGAACGTGTCCCCGACGCACCTCGCTGGGCGCGTCGGGGACACGTTCCGATCGTAGTCCGGCTCGTCCGTCATGAAGCTGCCGCGGGCCCTCGCCCAGTGCTCGATCGGGCTGCTGCACAAGATCGCCGACTCTGTCAGGCTTCCCACCGATGCGGCGACGCTGCCGGCAGAGCTGGTCGACCGTCTGACCAGTGCCCTCGCGCAGGCATCCTCGGAGGGCGAGCTGTGGAGTGGGCTTGCACCCGAGGAGCGCGTGCCGATCGACCTGCTTGTGCGCTCGGGTGGCCGGCATCCCGCGGACCTGCTCGAGCGTCGGCTACGCGGCGCTTTGCCCGGTCCCATAAAGGGCCACACCGCTGATCCCTCGCAGGTCCTTCACCGACTCATCGAGCTTGGAATCGTCTTCCGCGTGTTCGAAGGAGGGTCCTCGACGCCGGAAACGGCGTATGTTCTGCCTGACGAGTACCTGGACGCGGCGCGACAAGCTGTGGCGGGCTCCGCGTCAGTGGTTCGGCCAGCCGAGGGTCCGCCGAGCGACGTTCGACAGAACGACCCTCGCCGCGATTGCTTTGTCCTGGCGAGTGCGCTCAGACGGGAGATCTGGAACCTCCCGCGGAGACAGCTCAGCGGAAAGCCGGGTCCCCGGCTCGAGCAGCTTCTGGGCAGATTGCGGGCGGCGATCCGCGGCCCGGATGCGGGCGCGGAGCGTGAACGCTGGGCCTTCTTTCTACGGCTCGGTCGACGCCTGGGCTGGCTGCGCGCAACGGGTTGGCCGGTTCCGGATGACCAGGCCGTCGAGCGCATCCTGGGCGAGCCCGATCTGGCGGTGCGGGAAGGCTGGGCTGCCTGGCTGAGTGATCCGCGGGCCGGATCGCGACAGATGCGTGCTGGAGGTTCACATCAGCAGCGGGACTTCTTGCTGCTCCTGGGTGAGCTTTCGCACACTGACTGGTACCGCTGGGAGGACCTCGCGGCTATCGCCGCCCCGGACCTCGCCGAGCCGACAGGCTCAGCTCGAGCGGGGCTGGCGTCGTTCGGTTCTGGGCCATCGGCGCGTGCGCTGGGGGGTGGCGCTGGCAACGCTGCTGAGCTCCATCGGTGGTTGCTCGGTCCCTGGTGGTGGCTTGGTCTCGTGCGCTGGGCTCGCGAGCGAGACGCATGGACGCTTCTCGCGCCCACGGCGGTGCTGGCGACGCTCGAGAGCGGCGCTGTCGGCGTGCTGCCTGCTCCACGCCCGTGCCGGTTCGTCGATGATCTCGGGCTGATCGCTCCGCTTACGGCCGACCTGGCAACCCTCTATCGCGCGGAGCGTTACCTGGGCTATGTCGGCGGTGTCGAGCCGCGCCGCTACCGCCTGACCGCCGCGACGTTCGCGCGCGGCGTCCGGCTTGGCGGCTCGGTCGAAGAGGCGACGGGACTTTTCGAGGACCTTCAGCAAGGTTCGCTCCTTGCGCCCTGGGCCAGTGTCCTGGGGCGCTGGGCCACGACCCTCAAGCATGTCCAGGTGGACGCCAAACTGATGCTGACCGCGGCTGACCCAGAAACCCTTCAGCGGCTGCTCGAAGTGCCAGGCGTGCTCGATGGCGTCGACGAGGTGCTGTCCGCTCGCCACGCGTCGATCGCGGCGCACGAGCTGGAGCGACTCCTCCTTCGGCTCGATGAGGCCGGAATTCCGATCGACCTGAGTGCCGGCGTGCGGCTGTATCCGAGCGAGCCAGCCCGAGCCGCGGCCGTCGGCGGCGACGCGGCGGCGACGCTGTGGCTGGTGCTGGAAGCGATCGAGCGGGTAGACGGCGGGCTGCTGGAGGAGCTGCCAGAGGCTGGACGGATCCGTGAGGGCCTGGAGGTGGTAATCCCGACCGACGCGCGCGCTGACCTGGAGCTGCGAGCGGATGCGCTGGCTGCTCGTCTGATCGCGAAACGGAGAGCACCCGGGTCGCGCTAGCCATCGATCGGGTGGGTGGATGGTCTGGGTCACGAAGGCGTTGGTATACTCCCGAACGAACTCATCGTAATTTGCAGGTGGAGAGGTGCGGGAAGATGGTTCAAGTTGCCGAATTGATGGCCGCTCCGCGCCGCGATGACATGCCAGCGGTGTCCGAGGGCGACACTGTCAAGGTGCATGTCAAAGTTGTGGAAGGGACGCGGGAACGGCTGCAAGTGTTCGAGGGGATCGTGATTCGGACCCACAGCCCGAAGTCACCGGAGGGAACGTTCACCGTCCGCCGAATCGGAAGTCACGGTATCGGCGTGGAGCGAACATTTATGTTCGCTTCGCCGAGAGTTGATCGGATCGAGGTTGCTCGCCGAGGTCTGGTCCGCCGGGCCAAGCTCTATTATCTCCGGGCGCTCACTGGTAAAGCGGCGCGGATCAAGGAGCGGCGCACGCCGCGGCGGGGCAAGTAGCGGCTCGCCGGGTTGACCTGCGTGAGGGCCGTCTCAGACCGTGCTCAGCCGATTCCGAACGCGATCGAGGAGCGGGCCCTCCAGCAGGCAGGTTATTCGGTGGTGGCCGGCCTGGATGAGGCCGGACGCGGCGCCTGGGCTGGTCCCCTGGTCGCTGCTGCCGTCGTCGTTCCTCCGTTGGGCGGCGATGTGCCCGACGCGCTAGTCAGTGTGCGGGACTCGAAGCTGCTGACCAGCGAGTGTCGCGTCGAGGCGTTTGATAAGCTGCTGGTGAGCGAGTGTTCGCTCGGCGTCGGCTTCGTGTCGTCGATCGAGCTCGAGCTGCTGGGTCTAACCGCCGCCAATGAGCTGGCGATGATGCGTGCCGTTGAGTGCCTGCCGATCGAGCCTGAGGCGCTGCTCGTGGACGCTTTTCGGTTACGGAGCTGGTCAGGTCCACAGAAGGGGATCGTTCATGGCGACGCACGCTGCGTCTCGATCGCCGCGGCCTCGGTGGTGGCTAAAGTGGTGCGCGACCGTTGGATGGTGATGCTCGACGCCCACTATCCGGGCTACGGCCTGGCCGGTCACAAGGGATATGGTGTGCCGAGTCACCGGCGGGCGTTGGATCGCCTCGGACCATCGGCCATCCACCGGCGATCTTATCGACCGGTCGCAGCCTTGATCGTGTCGGAGCCGGCATGACCCGAACGCAGATCCTCGGGGCCCGCGGAGAGATGGTGGCCGCCGCCTTCCTGAGGCGGGCCGGCCTACAGATCGTCGCGCAGAATTGGCGATCCGCGCTCGGCGAGATCGACCTGGTCGCCCTTGAAGGGGAAGAGGTCGTTGTGGTCGAGGTAAAGACTCGGGTGGGGGGCGTGGAAGTCGCTCCAGACATCGCGGTGGGCGCGGCGAAGCTGGCTCGACTGGGACGCCTGGCGGAGGCATACCTCTCGAGAGAAGGGACCCCTGATGCTGCGTGGCGGGTCGACGTCATCGCGATCGTCCTTGACGCTCGTGGAGATGTCCGAAGCCTGGAGCATCTGCGCGGGGCGTTCCTGTAGCGCTGTGCGGACGGGATCACGGTGGATGGGCACCCGAATCAGCCGCTGGATTCTGCTGGGTTGGATCAGCCTGTGGCTGGTCGCAGCGAGTGGCGAGGTCGCGTGGGCCGCGCCGGTCGATCAGCAGGGGCCCGTCCCGAGGACGGGAGCACGCGCGGCGGTCGTGATCGACGATAGCACTGGTGCAGTCCTGTATGGAGATCGGGCGTTCGACGAGCTGCCGCCCGCCAGCCTGACGAAGATGGTGACGGCGCTGGTGGCGCTCGAGCGGGGCACTCTGGATCAGCGAGTCGAGCCTCAAGGTGACTACGATGTCGAGCCGATCTTGATCGGCATCGGGGTCGGCGATTCCCTGCGGCTCGAGGATGCGTTGTATGGTCTCCTCCTGAACTCCGGTAACGACGCCGGCCTGGCGATAGCCGAGAGCGTGGGTCAGGGCTCGATCCCGCGCTTCGTTGGGTGGATGAATCAGCTCGTGCGGCGTCTCGGCTTGTCCCACACTCGGTTCCTCAATCCGCATGGCCTGGACCAGTCCGGGCACGTCTCGTCGGCCTACGATATGGCCATCATTGGTCGGGCCCTGATGCGACAGCCGACCCTGGCACGGATCGTTGGCGAGCGTCGGCGGCTCATCGAGGGACCCCCGCGCTGGTTGTTCCAGACCACGAACCTCCTCCTGGGGAGCTACCCCGGGGCCGACGGGATCAAGACCGGCTACGATACACTCGCCGGTCGGTGCCTGGTGGGCACGGCTGTCCGTGACGGCCGCCGTGCTATTGCCGTGGTGATGAACAGCGACCGCTACGTTCGGGATACGGCCGCATTGTTGGACGCGGCGTTCGACGATCCTTCCTGGATGCGCCAGCCTGAATCCAGCGCTTCGGCTCGATCGGTTCACGTGCCGGTCGGCGTCCTGCGGGCTGACCTGGAGGGAGTCGGCGGTGCCGAGAAGCGGTCGGTGTATCGGGTGCGCCGAGGAGATCTGAGCCCGCGGGAGTTTCGCGGGTGAACCAGCCTGGCGTGCCGCCTGAGCGCCTGCAAAAGTACCTCGCCCGCGGTGGTGCTTTATCCCGACGGGCGGCCGAGCGACTGATCGCGGCGGGGCGGGTTCGGGTCAACGGCACTGTCGTCGAGCGGCCGGGCACGTTGGTCAGCGAGGGGACGGACCGCGTCGAGATCGACGGTCGTACCATCGCGCCGGCGGGCGCCTCGACCACTGTCGCGCTGCACAAGCCGCGCGGCGTAGTGTCGACGGTGGCCGATCCAGAAGGTCGCCGTACTGTCGTCGAACTGGTGCCGAGCAGTAAACGGCTCTACCCTGTGGGGCGATTGGACTACGATTCGGAGGGGCTGCTCCTGCTGACCGACGACGGCGACCTGGCGTTTCGGTTGACCCACCCGCGTCATGGCGTCGAGAAAGAGTATCACGTCCTCGTGCGGGGATCGATCCGCGACAGCGTGCTCGAGCGCTTGCGAAGTGGCTTGCCGCTCGATGGCGAGCGCGTCGTGCCCGCCCATGTGACGCTGCTCGGGCAAGAGCGTGGGGGTACCTGGCTGCGGTTCGTCCTGCATCAGGGACGGAACCGCCAGATCCGTCGAATGGCCGAGGTTGTCCAGGTGGAGATTCTGCGACTGGTCCGCACGAGGATCGATGGGCTCGAGCTCGACAGGCTGGCGCCAGGGGCCTGGCGCCGCCTGCGTGGCGATGAGGTCGCTCGGTTGAGGGGTCTCCCCGCGTGAGCGGCCCCTTCGTCGTCGCCCTCGACGGTCCGGCCGGGGCTGGAAAGAGCACCGTCGGGGAGCGGCTGGCCTCGCGGCTTGGCTACTTCTACTTCGATACCGGGGTCCTCTATCGCGCCATCGCGGTGGCAGCACGTCGTGCTGGGATCGATCTTCTCGACGAGGGGGCGCTTGCTCGGCTGGTGACGAGTGTCGACATCCTGGTGCGCCCGCCAACGGTCGGGGATGGCCGCCAGCACGACGTCTTGCTCGGCGGAGGCGACATAACGCCATCTCTCCGCACACCTGAGGTCGATGGCATCGTCTCGCAAGTTGCTGCCTCAGCGGCGGTGCGCCACGGCCTGATCGATCTGCAACGTCGCCAGGTGCAGGGTACAGGTACGGTGATGGTGGGGCGGGACATCGGGACAGTGGTCCTTCCGGCTGCCGATCTCAAAGTCTTCCTCGACGCCAGCCCATCAGAGCGGGCTCGGCGCCGACTCCAACAGGAGGGGGGACCAGTTGAGGACCTGGCACGGGTCCTGGTTTCGATCGAGCGGCGAGACGGGATCGATGCCTCCCGTGCCATCGCACCCCTGACCGTCGCCGCCGATGCGGCGACGATCGACACGGAGGGGCTGACCGTGGAGCAGGTCGTCGACCAGATCGTGGGCCTGATCGAGCAGCGACGCGGCCGTCGGCCGAGGGTTTCCGCGTGAACGATCGAGGCGCGATAGAGCTTCAGGTCAGCGCCGTTGGGACGCCAAGTCCCGCGAGCGAGCCGTTGATCACCCTGGCGGTGCCGAGCGGAGAATCGCTCGGGGTCGGTCGGTCGGTCATGGAGGAGCTCGGTGGGGTGGTCGTGGCCGTTCGCGCGGCGAGCCCAGCGGCGCGTGCCGGTCTCGAGGCGGGCGATCGCGTCGTCGCCATCGACGGGATCGTGCCGCGCGATCTCATCGATGTCCAGTATCAAATCGACGGAAGGCAGTTCGTCGCGGTCGACTACGTTCGCGAGGGGGTGGCCGCGACGGCGCGGGTGGAGTTTGACAGTGACCCCGATTTGGGGATCGAGTTTCAACAGCCCACGTTTGATGGCCTGCGCCAATGCAACAACAATTGTGAGTTCTGCTTTATCCGCGGCCTGCCCAAGGGATTGCGGCGCACCCTCTACATCCGCGACGACGATTACCGCTACTCGTTCTTGTTCGGCAACTTTCTCACGCTGACCAATCTTGCTGAGGACGACTGGCGGCGGATCTGCTATCAGCGGCTTTCGCCGCTGCGTGTCTCGGTCCACGCCACGGACCCTGGCGTGCGGGCCCGCTTGCTCGCCCATCCTGGCGCCTCGCCGATCTTGCCCCAGCTCGATCGTCTCGGCGCGGCCGGCATCACTGTGCATGCCCAGGTGGTGCTGTGTCCGGGCCTCAACGACGGCCAGACCCTCGAGCAGACGATCTTCGAGCTGGCGGAGCGCGACCACGTCGTGGAGTCGGTCGCGGTCGTACCAGTCGGTATCAGCGACCACCTCCGAGTACGAGAGATCAGAGCCGTTCAAGCGGACGAGGCGGGCAGGGTCGTGGACAGCCTGGTGGGGTGGCACCGACACTTTCGCCGGCGGCTAGGACGTGGGTTTGTTTACCCGAGCGACGAGTTGTTCTTGATAGCGGAACGGCGCTTGCCCGGCGAGGCGTTTTACGACGGTTTTCCGCAGCTTCAGAATGGGGTGGGGCTGACGCGGGTGATGCTGGGGGACTGGCGACGGGCGCGTCGTCATCTCCCGTCGGGGCTGCTCGAGCCGCGGCGGGTTGGCTGGCTGTGTGGTAGGGCGGCCCGCGTGGCGCTCGAGGCGATGGCCGCGGACGCGAGCGCGGTCGAGAATCTCGACGTATCGGTACACGTCGTCGAGAACACACTCTTTGGTCGTTCGATCGGGGTGTCCGGCCTGATGAGCGGGCGGGATGTCGCGACAACGCTGGCGGGCAGCGGGCTGGACCTGGCGATACTCCCGAGGAGCGCGTTCGGCCACGACGGTGAGCGGACGCTCGATGAGTGGAGCGTCGCGACACTGGAGGAGGCGAGCGGGGTCGCGATCCGGCTGGCGAGTACGGCGAGCGAGCTCATCACCGCTTCGGTGGGATGACAGCGTCCGCCGCTCGGACGCTGTCGTCGAATGGCTACGCAGGCAGCATGGGCAGCGGTTGGTCGATGCCGCGCAGGGTGATCGGACCGAACAGCGTGTCCTGGTGGACGCTTAGCTCGCCACGACGAAGCATCTCTAGCACGGCGAGTAGGGTTGCCACGGTCGTGTCGACCGTGGCGCCCGCGACATCGGTCCAAGCGACGTCCTCGGTCGCCGTCAAGCGCTCTCGCAGGTGCAGAATCCGCTCGGCGACACTAGCGCGCGTGACCAACACGGTGGCGGGCTGAGCTGGAGCTGGCGCTCGCGCTTCGACCTGCCTCAACAGCCGCGTCAGCAGATCGGGTGGGAATGCGGCCAGCGCCTCGGTCGTCGAGACCTCGACGCTGCCTCCGACCGGGCCCCGCACGAAAGCCGCCGGACTCATTTGCTCGCGAGCCGCCAGGCTGGCCGCGAGCAACTTGACGATCCGGTAGGCCTCGAGCCGCTCGACGAGCAGTCCAGCAGGATCGTCCCGCTCGTCGTTGCTCGAGACCAGCACCGGTAACAACGCGCGCGACTTGATGAGCAGTAGCCGTGCCGCCATCTGAAGAAAGTCAGCGAGCGCCTGCGGATCGACAGACTCGAGCGCGCGGACCTGACAAAGGTACTGGTCGGCGACCGTTGCCAGGCTGACCTCGGTAATCGGCAGACGTCGCCGCTCCACGAGATTCAACAGGAGCTCGAGCGGACCTTCGAACAGGTCCAGGTGGATCGTCGGTCCACCAGGCGCGGCAACTAAGATCACCGATCGATCGGAAGCCGTCTCTTGGTCGACGCTTTCAGATCTCGAATGAAAGCGTCCACTGCCGCGAGGAGACCCGCGCCTTCCGACTGCTCGATGAAGTCGGCCAACGCACTGGCCACGATGACACCATCAACCTGATCCGCCAGCGCCGCGACATGAGCGGGCGTCGCGATTCCGAATCCGGCGACGAGCGGGACGCGGGTGGCGGCCCGCACGGCGGCGAGAAACTCTGGAAGCTCCGACGACAGGGTGGCTCGAGCACCGGTCGTGCCGACAAGGGTCACACAGTAGATAAAGCCGGAGGCACGCTCGCAGACCGCTGCAAGGCGCTCTGGTCCAGTTGTCGGGGCCACCAGTTGGATCAGGTGGATCCCCGCATCCACACACAAACCGGCCAGCAGCGCCGACTCTTCGAACGGCAGGTCGGGCACGATGAGGCCATCGATGCCCGCCGACGCCCCGTCACGACAGAGCCGCTCGAGTCCATACGCGAGCAATGGATTGACGTAACTCATCATTGAGATCGGCAGGTTGTGATGGATACGGAAACGGCGCACCAACTCGAGCGCGTCGTCGAGGGTGACCTTCTGCTCCAGGGCGCGAGCGCTGGCCCGCTGCATCGTGACCCCATCGGCGAGGGGATCAGAAAAAGGGATACCGAGCTCTAAGCCATCGGCGCCGGCCTCGGCGATCGCCTCCAAGAGCTCCAACCCGTGGGCCCGCGACGGAAAGCCGACCGTGAGGTAGGGAAACAGGCCGACCTGGTCGAGCGAGCGCAGACGCGAGAAGGTCAGCGCGAGGCGATCCGACGGCTGGGTCACGTCATGCCGCCGGTGGCCGTTCGGTACGAATCGATGTCCTTGTCGCCGCGGCCCGAGAGGTTCACCACAACGAGCCGGTCTCGACCGAGCTCTTCGGCCAGGGTGGGTAGATACGCGAGGGCATGAGCGGGCTCGAGCGCGGGGATGATCCCTTCGAGACGGCAGAGCTGACGAAATCCACCAAGGGCACCACTGTCGTCGACGGCGACGTAGCGCGCACGCTCGATGCTCTTGAGGTAGGAGTGCTCGGGCCCAACGCCCGGGTAGTCGAGTCCCGCCGAGACACTGTGGGTCCCCAGAATCTGGCCACCATCGTCCTGCAGCACGTACGAGCGGGCACCGTGGAGTACGCCGACACGGCCATGCACGAGCGTTGCCGCGTGCTCGCTCGAGGCATGGCCTCGCCCGCCCGCCTCGACGCCGATCAGTCGCACGTCCCGATCTTGCAGAAAGCCGGCGAACATCCCGATGGCATTGCTGCCGCCCCCGACACACGCCACCACGGCGTCGGGCAGCCGACCGGCCTGCTCGAGAATCTGGGCTCGCGCCTCGGTACCGATCACACCCTGGAACTCCCGCACGAGGGTCGGATACGGGTGGGGACCAACGGCCGAACCGAGCACGTAGAAGGTGGTTCGCACGTTGGTGACCCAGTCGCGCATCGCCTCGTTGATGGCGTCCTTGAGGGTCTGCGTGCCAGTGGTCACCTCGCGTACCTCGGCTCCGAGCAGTTGCATGCGGTAGACGTTGAGCGCCTGCCGGCGGACATCCTCAGCGCCCATGTAGACGATGCAGTCCAGGCCGAGCATCGCGCAGATCGTTGCCGTCGCGACACCGTGCTGCCCGGCTCCGGTTTCGGCGATGATCCGCCGCTTGCCCATCCGGTCGGCCAGCATCGTCTGACCGAGGGCATTGTTGATCTTGTGGGCCCCGGTGTGGGCGAGATCCTCTCGCTTGAGGAAGACGCGCATCCCCACCTCTGCTGAGAGGCGGCGGGCGTCGTATAGGGGAGTCGGACGGCCGACGTACTCACGGGCCAGCCGGTCGTACTCGTTGCGAAAGGCTGGATCCCGCTGGGCCTGCTCGTAGGCCGTCTCTAGCTCCTGTAGCGCGGGTATGAGGACTTCTGGAACGAACTGTCCGCCGAAGTCCCCAAAGTACCCGACTCGTCCCGTCACCGTCTCGGCGCCTCGATTAAGCTGTAGCTGCATCGATCCGTCGCACCTCTTCTATAAACTCGCGAATCAGAGTTGCGTCCTTGACGCCATCGCGCTCGACCCCACTGCTGACGTCGACGCCCCACGGGGCGGCTGCCGTGATCGCCGCACCCACGTTGGCCGGCGTCAAGCCGCCCGCCAGGAAGCACTCTTCAGCGACGTGCCGTACTGCCTGCCACGGGTAGGTCTCTCCTGTGCCCCCGAAGTGGCCCCCGACCTGAGTGTCGAGCAGGAGCCGCGAGGCGCCGAGCATGTCGGCGCGCAGGGGGCGGGTCACTGCGCCGTCAGGCGGCACGCGGACGACTCGTACCGCCGGGCGGCTGAGGGCGCGGCAATAATCCGCATCCTCATCGCCGCAGAGCTGGGCCAGGTCGAGTCCAGCCGTCTCGAGAACGGTGTTCGCGTCCGCGACCAGCTCGTCCACGAACACTCCGACCGCCAACCACCGTCGGTCAACCGCGGCCTCCGCTCGGCAGCGTGCGATGATCTCACCCGCCAACAGCGGGTCGACGAACCGTCGACTCGGACGATAAAACACGAAGCCGAGAAAATCGGCTCCGGCGGCCAGTGCCTGGCGGGCGTGCTCGAGCTGCGTGATGCCGCAGATCTTGACGTACGTCACCGGAGTGCATCCACTCGAAGCCCTCGGCGGCCGGCGGCCAGCATCTGGCGGAGCCGTAGCTGGGGATCGGGCGCCGTGACCAGCGCCTCGCCGACCAATACGCCGTCCACGGGCACGTCAGCAAGTCGACGGACCTGATCCGGCGTCCTGATGCCGCTTTCGCTGACGACGACCACGCCGGACGGGACGTGAGGTCGGAGTCGAATCGTCGTCTCGAGATCGACCACCATCCGGGTGAGGTCACGATTGTTGATGCCGACGAGGGATGCACCGACTCTGGTCGAAACCTCGAGCTCCCGCTCGTCGTGGACCTCGACCAGAGCGGCCATGCCGAGCGACTCGGCTAGCTGGAGCAGCTCGGAGAGGCGGCCGCGGTCGAGCGCGCCCACGATCAACAGGACCGCGTCCGCTCCAAGGGCCCGTGCCTCATAGATCTGGTAAGGATGGAGCACAAAGTCCTTGCGCAAGACCGGCACGTCGATCGCCGCCCGAACGGCGACCAGGTCCTCGTCTGAGCCACCAAAGTACCGCTCGTCGGTCAACACCGAAACGGCGGTAGCGCCGGCCGCGACGTAGCCCGAGGCGAGCCGCGGCGCATCGAGGTCGGTCCGCAACGGTCCGCTGGCCGGCGAGACGCGCTTGATTTCCGCGATGATCGCGACGTCCCGACCCACCAGCGCACCGCGAAAGTCCCGCGCCGGAGGGGCCGACGCAGCGCGCTCGACTACGCTCGACCACGGCGTGCGGGCCTTGCGCGTGGCGAGCTCGTCGGCCTTGTGGCGCAGGATCTGGTCGAGGACGTTCAAGCATCCCCCTCAGCCCGAAGCCGCGACGAGAGCGCCCGAACCTGCTCGAGCGTGGCCCTTGCCTTACCAGAATCGATGACCTCCCTGGCCAGCGCGACCCCCGCTTTCAAGTCCTCGACGAGCTCGGCCACGACCAGTCCGGCGGCCGCGTTGAGCAGCACGACGTCGCGCGGGGGCCCGGGCTCGCCAGCCAGAACGGAGCGCGCAAGCTGCAGGTTGACTTCGACAGTGCCACCGCGAATCGCATCGGTCGACGCCCGCTCTATGCCCACATCCTCAGGTCTGACCTCGTACGATCGGACCTGACCGTCCGCCACGTCATAGACCTGCGTCACTTCGAATATCGACAGCTCGTCGAGGCCGTCACCGCCGTGGACCACCAGCGCCCGATGGGCACCGAGCAGGCGATGGACCTCGGCTATCGCCGGCGCCACCTCCCCAGCCGCGACACCAGTGACCTGGGCAGCGGCGCCGGCTGGATTGGTGAGCGGCCCCAGCAGATTGAAGACGGTCCGCACGCCGATCTCTCGGCGAGGCACAACCGCGTGCCGCATCGCCGGATGGTAAAGTGGCGCAAACATAAAGCCGAAACCTGTCTCGCGAACGCAGCGGACAACGCCCTCCGGAGGCAAGTCGATCGCCACACCCAGCGCTTCCAGGATGTCGGCGCTGCCGCAGGCACTGGTGACCCCCCGATTGCCGTGTTTGGCGACTCGGCCACCGGCAGCGGCCACGACAAACGCCGAGATCGTCGAGATATTAAAGGTGCGAGCCCCATCGCCTCCGGTCCCGACGATGTCGACCACGTCCATCCCGACGTCGACACGGGTAGCGTGGCGCCGCATCACTCGAGCCAGACCGGCAATCTCCTCGGCCGTCTCCCCCTTCATCCTGAGTGCGACCACGAAGGCGGCGATCTGGGCCGGGGTGCCCACCCCCTCGACGATGTCGGCCATGGCCTCAGCTGCCTCGGTTTCCCGCAGCGAGCGCCCCTCGACGACCTTGACGATCATCTCCTTCAACGCCATCTCGACTGCCTCATCGCGCCTTGTTCCTTTCCGAAGCCGCGTGGCACGGACAAACGCCTGGATCGCTCCCGAATCGAAGTAGCATGGCTCATTGCCGTTCAGCGAAGTAGGTCAGCCCCATCGCCTCGCGAGCGAGTCGCAGCGTCTCCGCCGCCTCACGTCGCGCTGTCCGACTCCCATCGGCGATGATCTCCTCGACCAGGCCAGCGCGCGCGGCAACCGCGGCCCGACGTTCGCGGATCGGCGCCAGGAAGCGCTCGAGTGCGTCGATCAGCCGTCGCTTGACCTCGACGTCGCCCACCCGGCCGCCGCGATAACGCTCCTTGAGCTCCTCCACTTCGGCTGTATCGGTGTTGAACGCATCGTGATATTGGAAGACCGGGTTGCCCTCCACGTGTCCCGGGTCGGTGGCGCGGAGGCGAGTCGGGTCGGTGTACATGCCCATAACCTTGCGGCGCAGATCCTCGGGCTCTTCGGAGAGCGTGATCGCATTGCCGAGGCTCTTGCTCATTTTGGCCCGCCCATCGAGCCCGACTAGCGTCGGAACCTCACCGATCAGCGTTTCGGGAATCGGGAACACCTGACCGTACAGCTCGTTGAAGCGGCGAGCCAGCTCGCGCGTGACCTCCAGGTGCGATGCCTGATCTCTGCCGACTGGCACGATGTGAGCACGCACCATCATGATGTCGGCGGCCTGGAGCACGGGGTAACCTAGCAGTCCGTACGATGCCGTGTCGAGCTGAAGATCGCGGACCACCTCCTTCAGCGTGGGCACCCGCTGGAGGCGTGGGACTGAGATCAGCATACCGAGGATCAATGCCAGCTCGCTTACCGCCGGCGTAAGCGACTGGAGGTAGATCGTGCTCCGTTCCGGATCGATCCCCACACTGAGATAGTCCAGGACGAGCTCGCGGACGTTCTCGCCGATCCCGGCCGGATTTTCGTAGGCGGTGGTCAGGACATGGTAATCCGCAACCAGGAAGTAGCACGTGTAGTCGTCCTGCAGCCGCACTCGGTTCGCGAGCGACCCGACGTAGTGACCGAGATGCAGCTTACCGGTGGGACGGTCCCCCGTCAGTAGGCGCCCCTGTGCCTGCATGTTCGCGCTCCTCCGGCCTCGCCTCCAGCGACGCAGAAGCCCCCCATCCGTTCAGGGACGAGGGGCTCTCGTGGTGCCACCCTGCTTCGGCCGGCTCCGCGTTAATCGGGCGGCCCTCATTAGGAACACAGTCACGCCGGTGACCACGCTCCTCACCGTGCTAACGGGGGTGAATCCGGCCCACCCTACTGGACGTCATGTGCGCCGTTCAGGCTGCAACTCCCGGGGCCATTCGCGGGGGGCCCATGCACCGGCTTCCACCAAACCCGGCTCGCTGGGCGGGACCGTCCCGTTACTCGTCCCGTTCACAGTCGCTTGATATGCAGTTGCCGCAGAGTATACGAGTGCCTCAGCCGACTGTCAAAGTGTGCCGCGTTTCGCGCCTAGCGCGCGTGCGACCAGCGGGTGAGGGCGTCGTTCAGGTCGAGCGCCTCCAGCTTGTTGGGCTGGACCCCAGCCACGCTCTTCGACATCGGACTGAACGATCGGACGACGTAGAGGTAGAGGGAAGGGAGCTCGTCGCTCACCAGGCGCTGAAGCTCGTCGTACAGAGCCTTACGCTTGATCGGGTCGAGCTCGGAGGCGGCCTGCCTGAACAGGTTATCGACGCGCTCACTACTGAATCCGGTCACGTTTTGCGGACCGCCGCTGACAAGCTGCCCCTTGGCGGCGAGGTCAGGATCAATACTCCCGCCCCCCCAAGTGCCGAGCGAGAGATCGAAGTTGCCTTTGGTGACCTCGTCGAAGTAGGCGTTGGTTTCGAGCCCTTTGGTTTCGAGCTCGACGCCGAGCTGCCGGTACTGCTGCTGAAGGTAGGTGGCGAGCCTGGCCCGCGGGCCGCTACTCGATGGATAGAGTAGCTGCAGCTCCAGCGCCTGCCCCCGCGGGTCCAGCAGCCGATCTCCCTCCCGTCGGTAGCCCGCCTCCTGCAAGAGTGTTCTCGCTCGATCGAGGCTGAACTCATACTTCTCGACGTTCGCGTTGTGCCAGCGCGTATTGCCCGGGCTCAGGAACGTGTACTGGAGATCACCCGGCGTGCTCTCGGCGACCTGCATGGCCTCCTGGCGATTAACCGCTCGGGAGAGCGCTTCTCGCAGTCGCTTGTCCTTGAGCGGCTCCCGTGTGAGGTTGAACTCGAGCACTCGGTAGACGCCGTTGGCGGCCGACCACTCGTACAGGTTCAGGTTAGGATCCTGCCTGGCGTCCGCGTACTGGGAGGGCTGAATTGTTGGCGCCCAGTGGGCCTGGTTGCCGCGTACCACGTCGACCGCCGCGCTCGGCGGCTGGATCGGTCGCAAGACGACCCGTTCGAGACTCGGCTGCCCCTTGAACCAGCTCGGGTTGCGCTCGAGGACGGCGCCTTCGGTAGCGTTCCATTCCTTCGGGACGTACGGCCCACTGACGACGGTTGGTTTCGAGATCTCCGGGTTCACCACCGGGTCGTTCCAGGGCTTGCCGGACCAGACGTGGCGTGGTACCGGCACGATCGTATTGGCGACGGCCAGCGCGATGTCACGCGCGAGCGTCTCGTCTAGCTTGACGACGATCGAGCCGGGGCCAGGCGACGTGTACGATTCGATCTGCCCCAGCGCGTCAAGCTCGGCAAAATCGTTCTCCTCCTTCGCGGCGTTCTGCCAGGCGAAGAGGAAGTCGTCGACAGTCAGCGGTTGGCCGTCGCTCCACTTGAGGCCGTCGCGCAGCTTGAACGTGACGGTCTTGCCGTCATCCGAGATATTCCACTCGGAGGCGAGATACGGGATGTACTCGAGCGTGTTGGCGTCGAGGTCGAGCAGGCCAGCGCCCCAGATCAGTCGTGCAGCTTGGGACCAGCTCTCACCGTAGCTACTGGCGGTCGGATAGGGATGCACGGTCCTCGAGAGCGGCTTCGCGTCGGCGATGACGAACGCCCCGGCTGACGCCTCGGCCACGGCCTTGGCTGCGTCGGCCGCGGCCGACCTGGACGGCTTGGTCGACTGCGTTCCAGCCGGTGCTGGAACGGGTGGCTGAGTTCCGCAAGCGGCCGCGATCGGGAGGATGAGGAGGATCAGCGTGATCAGGCGAGCGGCGACCCGCGGCCCCAGCTCCGGATGCACTCGGTCGGCGTTCACAGATCCTCTCCGTCGACCTCGTCGTCTGGGCCGAAATCGTTGTACACACCAACCTCCCGGCCTTGATAGACCGAAACGATGAAGTCGTCGCGCGGCACGTCCGCGCTCAACACCAGGTCTTCGTCGATCCGCTCGATCAAGCTCGTGACCGCCTCCTCGTCAAGGTCGCGCTCCACGACGATCACGCCGTGGACGACGCTAGTGGTGAAGTGCAGGTCGACCCTGCCGACCGACTCCTCGCTCTGGCTGAGCAAGTACGACTCAGAATGCGCCGTGCGGCAGAGGCGATCGTAACGCAGATCTTCCAAAGAGTCGAGCCTCCCTAACTATGCTGTACGACGCTCCAGGTCAGCGCCACCGGGAGCGGACGGCTGGGCGCCTCGGATCATAGCACGGGGCTCGGGACTGCCGGACGATGAGTTTGTACCTGCACGGAATCGGTGTGCAACAATACCGCGAGATGCGAACGGCAGGCGCCGCACCGGCGAAGGGGACCGAGCGGTCCCTGCAGCGGCGGAGTCGTGGGCGTCCGGCTACCACGCCCCTTGGACCTGGATGTTCGCCCCGGCCGTTCAACCGCGGGCATGGGTAGGGAATGACCATGGCCACAGCGGCACGGCCGAGTGAAGTCGCCACCCTGGCGCAGAGCATCCCAGGTGCGCATTTCCTTGGGGCTCTCAGCGGCGTCGGCTTGGCGGTGATCGCACAGCATCTGCTCCTCGACCGGCGGTACCCGCTGGACGGCCTGCTCGTTTACGGCCTCGCGGTCGTGTTGTTCGTCGGGTCGGCGCGAGCCCTGGTCGCGCCGAACGAATCGCCCGTCGTGGCGCGAGGCCGCGTGCCCATCGATCTGCCCCTGGTTAGGGGAGCCGGATGGCTGCTGCCGGGGAGCGCGGTTGCGGCGCTCATCACCTACCAAACGTTCGCCTCCAACACATTTACGCGAGCGAACCTCTTCTTCTGGACCGCCTCGCTGCTGATGTTCGCCGCGGCCGTCCTGCCAGGACCGGGGCTGGCAGAGTGGCGCATCCCGCGACAACTGTGCCGGGCGGTGCGCGAGGGCATCTCGGTTCACCTACGACTCGAGACGATCGGCCTGCTGGTGGTAATCGGCCTGGCTCGGATCGTTCCGCCATTGATCCTGGCGCTCGGAGGGCTCTGGCTGCTCTGGCAACCGCGACCGCGGTGGCAGACCGCCCTGCACCTCGCCCGCGGGCTAGCGGTCAGCCTCGGCGTCGCGCTCCTCCTGGTCCCACTCATCCACTACATGCTGGACAATCCGTCGATGTTCTGGATGCGAACGGCGTCGCGTTTGGTCGGCGAATCGAGCGGCGCCCCGTTCGGGATCGCCGACGTAGCGGCCAGCGTCGTGAAAGCCCTGCTGATGTTCAATTGGCGCGGAGACGTGGGATGGACGATTGTAGCGCCCCTGCTGCCGGTGCTCGACCCGGTCACCGGCGCCCTGTTCGCGCTCGGCGCCGCCTGGCTCGTCTACGCGTTGGTCGCCCGACGTTCGTTGCAGGCCGCGGTTCTCCTCTTGTCGCTCGTGATGCTGCTCGCCCCGACCTGGGCCAGCTTCGCTTTCCCGAACGAGAACCCGAACGCCAACCAGAGTGTGACGGCGCTCCCGATCGTCTTCCTCGTCGCGGCGCTGCCGGTCGGACTGCTCTGGCGGGCCGCGCGGACCGGGTCGCCAGGTCCCGCGAGCGTCGTCGTCACGGGGACAATGGTGGCGATGCTGTTCCTCGCGGCCGGCCAGGCGAACTTCCAGCGATACTTCTTCACCTACGCGGATAACTACCGTCGTTCGGCGCCCAACACGGCCGAGATCGCGGACGCGGTCCGGCCCTTTGTGATCGGCATCGGGACGATGCGCGACGTCCACACACTCCTCTGGCCGCACTGGTTCGACAACCGGAGTTTGGCCTTCGCACTCGGGCAGCCCGACTGGGACCAGGTTGTCAGGGACAAGGGTCGGGAGATCGGCGCGCACGCGGCGCAGGGCGGGACGCGCCTGTACCTCGTCCACCCGAGTGACGAGGAAGGCAGGGCGATCCTCCGAGCGAGCTACCCAGCGGCGATCGAACGACTGCATCGATCCGGAGTACCGGGCAAGGACTTTCTCACGTTCACGGTCCTGAATGGAGGCTGATCAACGATGCACCTGGCTGCCTCTCGATCGGGCCAAGCAGGGCGACCGAACTCGCGCCGAGCATCCTGAGTGGCGAATGTACTGATCACGGGCGGGGCCGGTTTCATCGGGGCGAACCTTGCCAACCGGCTGCTCAGCGAAGGTCAGGACGTCACGATCCTCGACAGCCTGACCCGTCGCGGCGGCTCGAGGAACGTCGACTGGCTGCGCGACGTGCACGGCCCGAGGAGCTTCCGCCTGGTCCGCGCGGACCTGACCGACTTCGACGCCCTTCGTCGAGCGATGGACGGCGCGGAGCTCGTCTATCACCTGGCCGGGCAGGTCGCGGTCACGACGTCTATTGTCGATCCGCGTGGCGATTTCGAGGACAACGCCCTTGGGACCTTCAACGTCCTGGAGGCGGCGCGGACCGTCGGCGCCGATCCGATCCTCCTGTACAGCAGCACCAACAAGGTGTACGGGAAGCTCGAGACGCTGGAGGTGGTCGAGGAGTCGACCCGCTATCGCCACCCTTTCCTCCCGCACGGCATCTCGGAGGCGCAGCCACTCGACTTCCACTCGCCTTATGGCTGCTCCAAGGGCGCGGGGGACCAGTACGTCCGCGACTACCACCGCATCTACGGCCTGCGGACGGTCGTCCTCCGTCAGAGCTGCATCTATGGCCCGCGCCAGTTCGGCGTCGAAGACCAGGGCTGGGTCGCCTGGTTCGTGATCGCTGCCACGCTTGGTCGGCCGATCACCATCTATGGCGACGGCAAGCAGGTGCGCGACCTGTTGTATGTCGAGGACTTGCTCGACGCCTACCAGGCAGCGGTCGACGGCATCGAGCGATCCGCGGGCCAGGTCTACAACGTCGGCGGCGGTCCGGAAAACACCCTCAGCGTCTGGACCGAGTTCGGCTCGGTTCTGCAGGAGCTTCTCGACCGCCCGATCGAGGCGAGCTACGGCGCGTGGCGCCCGGGCGATCAGCCCGTGTACGTCTCCGACGTTCGCAAGGCGGACCGCGACCTGGGCTGGCGGCCGCGGACGGCTGTGCGTGAGGGGATCGGGCGACTGATCGCCTGGGTGCGCGACAATCGCGAGCTGTTCCGGGGATGAAGATCCTCTTCGCCCTGACCTACTACCGCCCTCACCTGTCCGGCCTAACGGTGTACGTGCAGCGCCTCGCAGAGGCCCTAGCCGGACGGGGACACAGGGTGAGCGTCCTGA
>JACCZL010000655.1 GCA_013695975.1 Chloroflexota bacterium | reverse complement strand
GACGAGACCCTCGTAGAGAAACATCGCGATCAAGTGGCGGCGCTTTGCGCCCAGGGCGCGGGTGACCCCCATCTCGGAGCGTCGCTCGGCCGCGAGCAGCACGAAGATCAGCACCACCAGCATGATGCCGGTCGCGATCGAGAAGAGCCCGAGGACGACGAAGACACTCGTCAGGGCGCCGCCCCAGCGGTCGGCGAGCTCCTGGCTCAGGCGCTTGACCTCGATCAGGCGTAGCGTGCTGGCGGTCGAGAGGAGGTTGGTGCCCGACCGACCCTGGAGGGCGGCCAGCCGTGCGCCCACGCCGATCAGGCGCCGCTCCATCTCTGGATCGGCGATCAGGGCCTTGAAGTCATCCGTCGGGCTCTCGGCGTCCAGCTCACGAAGGAGACGCTCGACTCGCTCGCGGAACCGAGGCTCGAAGTTGGGGAGCGCGCCGGCCAGCTCAGCGCGGGCCAGGTCGGACCTGAGGAGGCCGAAGATTCGGTTGACGGCGGCCTGATCGAGCAGGAGGGGACGCACGGCGCGCGCCACGTCCTCGCTCAGCCGGACCGATGTCGTGGCGTCGCCTCGATTGGCGACGAGGATTTGGTTGATCTGCCGCGGCTGATCGGCGAGCTGTTGGAGATCTTCGAGCGGCAAGACCAGGGTTGGCTGGACGCCGCCGAGGTCGCCGTTCTTCACGACCTCGGCCAGCTCGACGTCAAGCTGACGCTCGCGGTAGTAGACTCGCAGGCTGTGGCCGGGCTGGGCCTGCAGCGCCGCCGCCCCTTCGGCGTTGACGACGGCCGCCGTTGCTGCCACGCCGCCCAGGGTCAGCGCTCGCCCTTCGGAGGTCTCGAGACGCCCGAATACGGGCGGATAGTCGCGCGGTAGGGCGAAGAGGCGGACCTGGGCTTGGAGCTCCTGGGTGGACCGATTGACGACCACAACCTGCTCGACAATCGCCGGCGCAAGCCCCTCGATGCGCTCGTCGCCAGCGAGCGCGTCCGCGAGGCGGTCGTACTCGCCCTGGTCGAAGAAGCTCAGAGTGCCGGTCAGGAAGGTGCCGTTGGCGATCGACTGCGCGGCGTCGAAACCGGTCCTGCGGGCGTCGCGCTGGGGCTGGACAATCACTTCGTCGGTGCGGCCGATGGTGCCGGCGACGAGGGAGCGGACGGTGTAGCTCATGGTGTCGCCGGTGTTCAGGGCGGTGGTGATGATGACCGTGCCGAGCGCCAGCCCGAGCGCGATCAGGCCTGACTGGACCCGCCGGCGGGGGATGTTGCGGAGGGCGAGGGCGACGAGGAGGCGATGCCGAGCCGCCGTGGCCGTCAGGCCAAGGATGCCGAGGGCGAAGAGGCCGCAGACGATGGCGAGGATGAGACTGATTGGTACCCCGAGCAGCGTTTGCACGGGCTAGCCACTCGCGGCGCCACGAATCGACTCCGCGCCGTAGACAACCCGTGGTGTCGGTCGCTGTTCGCGGACGACCTGGCCGTCGCGCATCCAGAGGACGCGGTGAGCCCGCTCGGCGACCTGCGCTGCGTGGGTGACCACGACGATCGTCTGACCGTTGTCGGCGTTGAGGCCACAGAGCAGATCGAGGATGTCCTCGGCGGCATCGGAGTCGAGGTTACCGGTCGGTTCGTCGGCCCAGATGACGGCTGGACGGTTGACGATCGCGCGGGCGATGGCGACACGCTGCTGCTGGCCGCCGGAGAGCTCGTTCGGACGATGGCGAGCGCGGTCGCCAAGCCCGACCGACTCGAGGGTCTCGATCGCGCGCCGACGGGCGTCGCGCCCGCGGGTGCCCGCGAGCAACAGCGGCATCTCGACGTTCTCGACCGCGGAGAGGACCGGCAGCAGGTTGTACGACTGAAAGACGAAGCCGGTGTTTCGGGCACGGAATTCGGCCTTGCGGTCGTCGCTCATGCCGCGAAGGGGCGACCCGGCCAGGACCACCTCGCCGGCGTCGAAGTCGTCGAGCCCGGACAGGCAGTGGAGCAGGGTCGTCTTGCCGCAGCCGCTCGGGCCCATGATTGCCACGATCTCGCCGGCGCGGACCGCGATGTCGACGCCTCGGAGGGCTTCGACGCTGACCCTGCCGAGATGGTAGGTCTTGCGGAGGGCGCGCGCCTCGACGATCGTCCCGTCCAGGGGCGAGTCGGTCGTGGTCACTCGGCCCTCACAGGATGTCCGTGCGCTGGACCAGCACGTTCAAGAAGACATCGGCCAGCCGCCGGTAGCCCTCGCTACTCGGATGGAAGCCGTCGCGTCCGACGTACTCGGGATGCTCGGCGAGCTCTCGCCAGTCTGCGTGGAGGTCGACCAGCTCGGCGCCATGCCTGGCGACGACCTCGGCGATGGTCTGGTTCCAGCGGTCGA
>JACCZL010000646.1 GCA_013695975.1 Chloroflexota bacterium | reverse complement strand
CCCGATAGTCAGGCGGTTTCCTTCTTTCACGCCGATCGCCAGGATCTGGACCTCATGGCGCTCGTGGTCTATGGTGTAGAACACTCGAAAGCGGTTGTCCGGACCGAACCGCAGCTCCCATGTTGCCTCGAATGCCACCGTCCATTGCAGGGGCTTGCGATTCCGTGTTTCAGTTTCCGGCTCGAACGCCAACTGTTCTTCGATGGCGGCTCGGATCAGCGTATGGTACTTCGTCTCGATCGCCCATAGGTGCTGTCTGACTTCCGGGTCGTAGATCAGGGAGAATGACTGCCGACCTGCCATGATGACCATGATTATAGTCACACCGCACCGGGGTGTCGAGCCGATGGTGGCGGTACAATCGTCGTAGGCAGGGTGTGCAGTGAACGTCGTCGAGGTTGAGGGGCTGGTCCGCCGGTACGGGGCGTTCACGGCGGTGGACGGGATCTCGTTTGAGGTCGGGGCCGGCGAGGTGTTCGGGTTCCTCGGGCCGAATGGGGCCGGCAAGTCGACGACGATCGGCATGCTCTGCACCCTGCTGCGGCCGACGGAGGGACGGGCGAGCGTCAACGGCTTCGACATCGTCCGTCGGGCCGACGATGTCCGCCGCTCGATCGGGCTGATCTTTCAGGACCCGAGCCTCGACGGCTACCTGACGGCCCAGGAGAACCTCGACTTCCACGCCTTTGCCTACGACGTCCCGTCCTTTGAAGCCCGAGAGCGGACTGACGAGCTGCTCCAGATGGTCGAATTGGCCGATCGTCGCCACGACCTGGTCAAGACCTTCTCCGGTGGGATGAAGCGGCGACTCGAGATCGCCCGCGGCCTCCTCCACCGCCCGCGGATCCTCTTCCTCGACGAGCCGACCCTCGGGCTGGACCCCCAGACCCGTGGCCACATCTGGCGCTACATCCTCGATCTCCGGACGCGCGAAGGGGTGACCCTCTTCCTGACCACCCATTACATGGACGAGGCGGAGCACTGCGACCGCATCGCGATCATCGACCACGGCAAGATCGTCACCCTTGACACTCCTTCGAGCCTCAAGGCCCAGGTCGGCGGCGACATCGTCCACCTGCGGACCGACGACAACGACCGGGCCGGCGACGAGATCCAGGCTCGCTTCGGCCTCGAGCCTGAGCGGCACGACGGCGAGCTGCGCCTGGAGGTCCCCCGTGGCGACGAGTTCATCCCCGAGCTCGTCCGTGGCCTGAGCGGCCGGATCGCGACGGTCAGCGTCCGCCGCCCAACCCTCGACGACGTCTTCCTGAAGCTGACCGGTCGCGCGATCCGAGACGAGGAGGCCAGCAGCACTCAGGCGATGCGCGAGATGGGCCGCGTCTGGGGCGGCGGGCGCCGCCGATGACCATGACCGAGGTTAGACAGGTGCGACGCTATACGGTGGTGCTGACTCCGGATCCCGAAGAGGGCGGGTATGGCGTGCTGGTGCCGGCCCTGCCGGGCTGCTTCAGCCAGGGTGGCACGGTCGACGAGGCGCTGGCGAACGTCCGCGAAGCGATCCAGCTCCATCTCGAGGGCATCGAGGAGGATGGTGAGCCGGCCCCCGAGGACGTCACGCCGCTCCTCGCGCTCGTTCCGGTGCCCACCCCTCACACTGTCGCCGCGGCCGCTGCCACTTAGCCGGCGGGATGTAGGCGTCGATGACGGGCAAGCGGCTGCGGGCCAACCTGCGCGGGGTGTACATCATCTGGTACCGCGACGTGCTGCGCTACTGGCGCGACCGGACCCGGATCTTCGCGGCGCTCGGCCAGCCGATCCTCTATCTCTTTATCTTCGGGACCGGGCTTTCGTCGGCCTTCTCGGTGGGGCGGGGAGCCGGACTCGAGGCCGAGCTGGATTACAAGGTCTTCATGTTCCCTGGTGTCCTGGCGATGACGGTCGTCTTTACCTCCGTCTTCTCGGCGATGTCGATCGTCTGGGACCGTGAGTTTGGCTTTCTCCGCGAGATCCTGGTTGCCCCGATCAGTCGGACGGCCGTCGCGGTCGGCAAGGCCCTCGGTGGGGCGACCGTCGCCTGCTTCCAGGCCGGCATCGTCCTCCTGCTCGGGCCGTTCGTGGGCGTTCCAATCACGCCGACGCTGCTGCTCCAGGTCGTCCCGCTCCTGTTCCTGCTGGCCTTTTGCCTGAGCTGCATCGGCATCGCCATCGCCTCGCGGATGCGGACGATGGAGGGTTTCCAGGTCCTGATGAACTTCTTCCTGATGCCGATGATCTTCCTGAGCGGGGCATTTTTCCCGCTCAACGGCCTGCCCCTCTGGCTCGAGGTGCTGACCCGCCTCGATCCGGTTGCCTACGGTGTCGACCCGATCCGCCGCGCCGTCCTGCTGGCCTCGGGCGCCGATCCGGCCACGGTCCGCGCCCTCGGCCTGACCATCGGTGGCGAGCTGGTTCCGGTCGGCGTCGAGGTCCTCGTCCTCGTCGCCTGCTCCCTGCTCGTGCTGGGCCTCGCCGTACACTGGTTCTCCGTCCAGGAGTGAGTATCATGCCGTCGGCGCGCCCGAAGCCCGGGCCGCCGTGAGATCGGGCGGAGCGACACCGTGACCAGCACCTACCGGCACCTCTTCACCCCTATCCGCGTCGGGACCAGGACGGCCAAGAACCGGATCGTCAGCACCCCTCACGCGACCGGCCTCGGCGAGCACGGGCACGTCACCGACCGCTACATCCGCTACCAGGTCCAGAAGGCCAGGGGCGGCTGCGGGATGGTCATGATGTTCGGCTCGTCGAGCGTTCACGCCTCCAGTCCCGGCGGCTGGGGGGCGATCAACTACTGGGACCGGGCCGCGATCCCGTCGCTGGGCAAGATGAGCGCGGCGGTCCACGAGCACGGGGCCCTCTGCATCGCCCAGATGACGCATCGCGGCCGGCGCGGGGTCACCACTTTCACCGGCACGCCCCTGTACGCCCCCTCCGACATCCCCGAGCCGCTCCACCGCGAGATCGCCCACGTCATGGATCAGTCCGACATCAGGACGTTCGTGCGGGCGTACGCCGACTCGGCCCGCAACGTCCAGGCGGGGGGCTTTGACGGTGTCGAGCTTCTGTGCTCGACCTCGCACCTGATCGGCCAGTTCTGGACTCTGCTCAGCAACGCCCGCACCGACGAGTACGGCGGGAGCCTCGAGAACCGCCTGCGCTTCGCGGTCGAGGTGATCGGGGCCGTCCGCGTCGCGGTCGGCCCCGATTTCGTCGTCGGCGCCCGCCTGACCGCCGACGAGCGCACGCCGGGTGGCCTGACGATCGAGGACACGATGGAGATCTGCGCCCGCCTGGACCGTCTCCAGTTGCTCGACTACCTCAGCGTGATCGGCTACACCTCGGCCACGCTCGACGGCCAGGCCGGCGTGGTCCCCTCGCACTATTACCCGCTCGGCCTCAACGTCCCGCTGGCGGCGAGCATCCGCGAGATGGTCTCGGTACCGGTCATGGTGGCGGGGCGGATCGTTAGCCCAGGTCAGGCCGAGGAGGTGCTCCGGAGTGGCGCCGCCGACCTGGTGGCGCTGACCCGCGGGCTGATCGCCGACTGGGAGCTACCCCGCAAGGCGCTCGAGGGTCGCGAGGACGACATCCGCCCCTGCGTCGGCGCCAACGAGGGCTGCATCGGGCGGGTCTACGCCGGCGCGACTGTTACCTGCACCCACAACCCGACCGTCGGCCGCGAGGAGGAGCTGGTCGAGATCGCGCCGGCTGCCAGCGCGCGGCGCGTGGTGGTCGTGGGGGGCGGCCCGGCCGGCCTGGAGGCGGCGCGGATGGCGCGGCTCCGTGGTCACGACGTGGTCCTCCTGGAGCAGGGCGAGGCGCTGGGCGGCCAGGTGCTGGCCGCCGCTCGGGCCCCGGAGCGGGCCGAGTACGGCGGGATCGCGCGCTGGCTCGCCGAGCAGGTCGGCAAGACCGGTGTGGAGGTGCGACTCGGCGTGGAGGCCGACGCCGAGACCGTCCTGGCGCTGGGGCCAGACGCCGTCGTGGTCGCGACCGGCGCGGTACCGCGGATCCCCCCGATCGACGGGGCGACTGGGCCGAACGTCACGACGGTCGACGACGTCCTGCTCGGGCGGGCCACGCCGAGCGGCCGCTGCGTCGTGATCGACGACGACGCCCACATGCGCGGCCCGAGCGCCGCCGAGCTGCTCGCCGACGTGGGCCACGAGGTCGAGATCATCAGCCGCCTGGACACGATCGGCGAGGACGTTGACATGACCCTCCGTCCAGATGTCTATGCGCGGTTGTTCCGCAAGGGCGTCGGCCTGACGCCGCACGTCGAGGCGATCGCGATCGGGCCCGACGGCGTGCGGGTCCGCCACACCTATAGCCGCGCCGAGCGGCTGATCCCGGCCGAGACGGTCGTCCTGGCCTACGGCGGCCGGGCCGTCGACGACCTCTACCGGGCCCTCCGCGAGCGCGCCCCGGAGCTGGAGCTGCACCTGGTCGGCGACGCGATGGCCCCGCGCCGCCTCCACGACGCGATCCTCGAAGGGACCCGCGCCGCGCGCGCAATCTGACCGAACCCTCGGATCGAGGGTGGCATGGCATCATGGTCCTGTTCGCGAGGTCACAGTCAGATGCAGCCCTCAGCCCTCAGCCCTCAGCACCCCGACTCCGGCGCCGTCCGCCTTGGTTATGCCTGCCTTTGCCTGTCGCTGGATGTGCGGTACACCCGCGGGACGATCCTCAAGTACGCCCAGCCGGAGCGTCTGCGCGCGCTGATCAGGGGCAACCTCCAGGCGCTGGCGCCGGTCCTCGAGTTCAATCGGCAGATCGGGGTTCGGGTTTTCCGGCTCTCGAGCGACCTGATCCCCTTCGGCGGGCACCCGGTCAATCAGATCCGCTGGTGGGAGGAGCTCGGGCCGGCCTTCGACGAGTTGGGCCGGATCATCCGCGAGGCCGGGCTGCGCGTCTCGGTCCATCCCGGTCAGTACACGGTCCTCTCGGCGGTCCGATCCGAGGTCGTCGAGGCGGCGATGGCCGACCTGGTCTACCACGCCCGCCTGCTCGATGCCCTCGGCACGGACGCGAGCCACAAGATCGTGATCCACGGCGGGGGGGTCTACGGCGACAAGGCGGCGGCGATGGCCCGCTGGGTCGAGAGCTTTCGTCGGCTGCCGGAGGCGGTCCAGCGGCGCCTGATCGTGGAGAATGACGAGCGCCTGTTCGGCGTCGAGGACGTCCTCGAGATCAGCCACCGTTCCGGCGCGCCGGTCGTCTTCGACGCCTTTCACCATCGCGTCATGAGCGGTCGGGCCGACGACTACCGCCGGTGGCTCGAGGCCGCGTTCGGGACCTGGCAGGCCGGGGATGGGCCGCCCAAGATCCACTTTTCCAGCCAGGCCCCCGGCCTGCGCCCCGGCGCCCACGCCCGCCTGGTTGACTCGGACGAGTTTGCCGACTTCCTGGCCCAGGCCCCGCCGCGCCCGTTCGACTGCATGCTCGAGGCCAAAGACAAGGACAAGGCCCTCCTCCTCCTGCGCGAGCAACTCGCCGAGCGCCAGCTCGTACGTCCCGTGGCCTGATACCCTGCCACGACGTGTCACGAGCTTATTTCTGACCCTCACTCGGCGGCGATGAGCATCGTCTCTCCCTGGCCCAGACGTCGCTCGATCTCCTCGGCAGCCCGCTGGTGGTGCTCATACCACTCGCTCACCGCCGCGACCATGCAGCTCGTGTCCAGGAGGAACCCCGGCACGTGACCTCAGTCCTAGAGCGAGCGCTCTCGTCGGAGCGCGCTCAGCGTCTGGTCCACCACCTCCACCGTCAGGGCATCAACCTCGGTCCGTGGCACGGCGACGAGGAACCTACCTCTCCGCACGAGGTCGACCGCCAACGGAACGGGCTCGATCTCGATCCTACCCTCTCGGCAGCGCACGTCGAGCGCGGCGCCAGGCTGCAAGCCGGCTTCTTGTCGAATCTGCTTCGGGATCACCAGTCGTCCGGCGGCGTCCATGGTAGTTTTCATGGTATTGATTCTACCGTGCCACATCGCCTGAGTCGCTCGGCGTGAAATTTTCGGGGCCCCACGACCGTTGTCATGGATAGCGGCAGGTGCTGCTATGCATCAGGAGAACGAGCGATGAAGGACAGAAC